>JADLCO010000131.1 GCA_020847115.1 Pseudomonadales bacterium
GAATTTCACCATGGGCACCTTGGGCATCATCGTCAACCCCCTCTCCGGGCGCGACAGCCGGCGCCTCACCGCGCGCGCCGATACCGTGAGCCACGAGAGCAAGCGCAACCAGATCGCCCGCATCGCGGTCGCCGCCGCCGCCGGTGGCTGCACCCGAATCCTGGTGCCCTGGGAGCCGCGCCGGCTGGCGATCGCCGCGGTCGAACACCTGCGCATCGGCATCGCCGTGGAGGAAATCCACACGCCCATCCACCACAGCGCCCGGGATACCAGCGCCGCGGTCGCCGCCATGCGCGAGCGCGGCTGCGACGTGCTGGTGGTGCTGGGCGGCGACGGCACCAGCCGCGCCGTGACCAAGACCTGGCCGGATGCGGTGTTGATGCCGCTCTCCACCGGCACCAACAACGTTTTTCCGCTGTGGATCGAACCCACGGTCGCCGGCCTCGCCGCTGGGCTGGTGGCCGCCGGCCGCCTGTCCGCCGCGGAGGTTGCGCCCCGCGCCAAGCTGGTCGAGCTCGCCATCGCCGATGAAGCCCCCGATCTGGCGCTGATCGACGCCCTGCTGCTGCGCGGCGACCGCATCGGCAACCTGGGTCCGTTCGAGCCGCGCCACCTGGAAACCCTGGTGCTGACGCGCGCCGAGCCCGACGCCGTGGGCATGTCCCCCCTCGGCGGGTTGCTGTGCCCGTCCGGCTTCGGCGACGATTTCGGCGTGCGCGTGGACTTCTGCCACCACGACCAGGGCGGCCGGCTGCTGCGCGCTCCGGTATCGCCGGGGCTGTTCCGCTCCGCTCACATCGGCGCCGCCCGGCGCCTGGCGCTGGATGAGCCCACCACTGTCGAAGGCCCGGGCGTGCTCGCCTTCGACGGCGACCGCGAGCGCGAACTGGCCCCCGGTCAGCAGCCGACGCTCGCCGTCACCCGCAATGGCCCCCGGGTCATAGATCCGAAGCTGGCGCTGCGCTTGGCGGCGGAGCGCGGGTTGCTGCTGGATCTCCCCCATTGGGTCGACCCCTACGACGGCGGTACCGGCGGCGGTTGTTGCTGACCAGCCCGCGCCGGGAGTCTGCCGCCCTGCTCCAGATCCGGGACCCCGACGGGGTGCAACGCGCCCCGAGACCGCTCCCGGCCGCGCATTGCCCTTTGCCCCGCGGCACAGTAAGATCGGCGCTCTCGACAGGCAGCAGCAGCTGCCTGTTTGCGTTTTGTATTTGCCTTTTTCTGTCCTCCCCTGGCACGGAGCCAACGGCAGGCAGGCTGGCTGGCAGGCGAAACCGATGGCGAATGGCAGTGCTCTGATGAACACCTATGGCGAGCGGCGGCTTACCGTCACCCGAGGCGAAGGCGCCTGGGTGTGGGACAGCGCGGGCAACCGGTATCTCGACGCCCTGGCCGGCATCGCAGTGTGCGGCCTCGGCCATGCCCATGCCGCCGTTACCCACGCCATCGCCGAGCAGGCCGCGGCGCTGGTGCACTGCTCCAACCTCTACAACATTCCCGCCCAGCAGGAGCTGGCGACGATGCTGTGCGGGATCAGCGGCATGGACAAGGTGTTCTTCGGCAACTCGGGTGCCGAGGCCAACGAGGCCGCAATCAAGATCGCGCGCCTCCACGGCCATGCCCGCGGCATCGAGGTGCCCACCATCGTGGTCATGGAGCACGCCTTTCACGGCCGCACCCTGGCCACGCTGAGCGCCACCGGCAACCGCAAGGTGCAGGCCGGCTTCGAGCCCCTGGTGCGCGGCTTCGTGCGCGCCCCGTTCGACGATCTCGAGGCGGTGGCCACCATCGCGGGCAACAACCCCAATATCGCCGCGGTACTGGTCGAACCCATTCAGGGCGAGGGCGGTGTGCGCGTCCCCGACCCCCAGTACCTGGCGGGGCTGCGCGCGCTGTGCGACCGCCACGGCTGGCTGCTGATGCTCGACGAGATCCAGACCGGAAGCGGCCGCACCGGCTCGTTCTTTCATTACCAGCAGCATGGCCTGTTGCCCGACGTGGCCACGCTGGCCAAGGGCCTGGGCAACGGCATGCCGATCGGCGCCTGTCTGGCGCGCGGCGCCGCCGCCGAGCTGCTGGGCCCGGGCAAGCACGGCTCTACCTTCGGCGGCAATCCGGTGGCCTGCGCGGCGGGCCTGGCCACGCTGCGCGTGCTGGAGGGCGAAAATCTCTACGCGCGGGCGCACCAGCTTGGCACCCGCCTGCGGAGCGAATTCCGCTCCGCTATGGCCGGCTGCGCCAGCGTGCGGGATATCCGTGGCAGCGGGTTGATGATCGGCATCGAACTCGACCGCCCCTGTGCGGAGTTGGTCCAGCATGCCCTCGATCGCGGCTTGCTGATCAATGTCACCGCAGATTCGGTGATCCGCCTGCTGCCGCCGCTGATCCTCGGCGACGCCGAGGCGGAGCTGCTGGTGGCCACCCTGGCGCCGCTGATCCGCGCCTTCTGAGCGCCCGCCGCCGCGGGCAATTTTCACGCCCATCCATGGGGAACCCTGCCATGGCACCCAGACATTTCCTGACTCTCGGCGATTTTTCTCCTGCCGAACTGCGCGCCGTGATCGACAACGCCATCGCGCTCAAGGCCGCCCATCGCGCCGGCCGGGAGCCGCCGACCATGGCCGGCCGGGTGCTGGGCATGATCTTCGAGAAATCCTCGACCCGAACCCGGGTGTCGTTCGAATCCGGCATGGCGCAGATGGGCGGCAGCGCCATTTTTCTTTCCCCCGCCGATACCCAGCTCGGCCGCGGCGAACCCATCGAGGACACCGCGCGGGTGCTGTCGCGGATGGTGGACATCATCATGGTCCGCACCTACGCCCACGCCAAGCTGGAAGCCTTCGCCGCCCATTCCCGCGTCCCGGTGATCAACGCCCTGACTGACGATTTCCATCCCTGCCAGGTGCTGGCCGACATCCAGACCTTCGTCGAACACCGCGGCGCCATCGCCGGCCGCAGCGTGGCCTGGATCGGCGACGGCAACAACATGTGCCAGAGCTACATCGAGGCCGCCGGGCTGTTCGACTTCGAGCTGCGCATCGCCTGTCCCAGGGGCTACGAGCCCGATGCCGGCCTGCTCGCCACCGCCGGGGCGCGGGTGCAACTGGGCCATGCGCCGGCGGCGGCGGTCGCGGGTGCCGATCTGGTGGTCACCGATGTCTTCACGTCCATGGGCCAGGAGGCCGAGCAGCAGCAGCGCGCCGCCGCCTTCGCCGGTTTTCTGGTAGATCACGAGCTGTTCGCCCGCGCTGCCGCCGATGCCCTGTTCATGCACTGCCTGCCCGCCCACCGCGGCGAGGAAGTCAGTGCCGAACTACTGGAAGACCCGCGCCATTCGGTGGTCTGGGACGAAGCCGAAAACCGCCTGCACAGCCAGAAGGCCCTGATGCGGTTCCTGCTCGACGGCCATTGAGCTGCGGCGGAGCCATCGCCGCCACGGTCTCCCCGCGGCCCAGATCGAGGCCGCCGCGAATTTCAGCTGCAGATCCTTCCGACCGGAGGGGTTGCCGGCCACGGCGACCCACTCTGTCCCTGCCAACGCCAACTCCGGGTTTTCCACAGGTACTCAACACAAATATCCCCATATGTTGTGTTGCAATCGGAGCGCCGGCACATTATGTTGTATGGCGCTCGGGGCGAGCGCCGCAGCAGCGCGCGGCGCCCCCGGTGGCGATGGAGAATCCCTTGGCAAAACAATGGCTAAGGCAAGGCGCCCGAACGAGCAACTCCAACCACAGCAACAGACAGGCACGCCATCATGGATCAGACCCCCGACACCGGCCCCCAAGCACCGGCCGGCACCCAGCCCGTCGCCACTGCACCGCAACGGCCACTGAGCTCCAGCTCCATCGCCGCTACCGCGCCCGGCCAGATGAAGGTGATCAAGCGCAACGGCACCGTGGTGCCCTATGACGAGAGCAAGATCGCCATCGCCATCACCAAGGCCTTTCTGGCCGTGGAAGGCCCGGCCGCGGCCGCTTCCGGGCGCATCCACCAGACCGTATCCAAGCTCACCGCCATGGTTGCCGAAACCTTCCGCCGGCGCATGCCCTCGGGCGGCTCGATCCATATCGAGGCCATCCAGGACCAGGTGGAACTGGCCCTGATGCGCGCCGGCGAACACGCCATCGCCCGCAGCTACGTGATCTACCGCGAGGATCGCGCCCGCGAGCGCGCCGCGCGCAAGGCACCGGCCGTGGCCGAAAGCGCGGCGGAAACCGCCGTCGAACCGGCCATCCAGGTGGTCCATCCCGACGGCAGCCGCCGGCCGCTCGATCTGGACCGCCTGCGGGTACTGATCGGCGAGGCCTGCGCTGGTCTGCACGACGTCGAGCCGCAGCTGATCCTCGAGGAGACCCTGCGCAACCTCTATGACGGCGTCTCCGCGGCCGATCTCAACACCGCGCTGGTGATCACCGCGCGCACTCTGGTGGAGAGCGAGCCGAACTACACCTATGCCACCGCGCGCCTGCTGCTCGACGGCCTGCGCGCCGAGGCGCTGGGCTTTCTGGGCGTCGCCGAAGCCGCCACCCAGCAGCAGATGAACGAGCTCTACCCGGCGGCGTTCAAGGCCTACATCGCCAAGGGCGTGGCGCTGGAACTGATCGACCCCGAACTCGCCCGCTTCGATCTCGACCGGATCGGCGCCGCCATCCAGCCCGAGCGCGATCAGCTCTTCACCTACCTGGGCCTGCAAACCCTCTACGATCGCTACTTCCTGCACAGCGGGTCGACCCGCTTCGAGCTGCCGCAGTGCTTCTTCCTGCGCGTGGCCATGGGCCTGGCCATCAACGAGCCGGACCGCGAGGCGCGCGCCATCGAGTTCTACGACCTGCTGTCGTCGTTCGACTACATGAGCTCGACGCCGACCCTGTTCAATGCCGGTACCCTGCGCCCGCAGCTGTCGAGCTGCTACCTGACCACGGTGCCCGACCACCTCGAAGGCATCTTCGGCGCCATCCACGACAACGCCATGCTGTCCAAGTGGGCCGGCGGCCTGGGCAACGACTGGACCCCGGTGCGCGGGCTGGGCTCCTACATCAAGGGCACCAACGGCAAGAGCCAGGGCGTGGTGCCCTTCCTCAAGGTGGTCAACGACACCGCAGTCGCGGTCAACCAGGGCGGCAAGCGCAAGGGCGCGGTGTGCACCTATCTGGAGACATGGCATCTGGATATCGAGGAGTTTCTCGAGTTGCGCAAGAACACAGGTGACGATCGCCGCCGAACACACGATATGAACA
>JADLCO010000132.1 GCA_020847115.1 Pseudomonadales bacterium
AACTGCCACAGCTGTCCGGCAAACCAGGAACCCAGGGCTCCGCCGAGGCCGAAACTGACCGCGCCATACAGCGCCTGGCCGCCGGCCTGCCCGGAGTCCGCGAACAACCGCCGCACGGTCTCGACTCCGGCAGCATGATAGGTGCCGAAGGTGAAGGCATGCAGGGTCTGCGCCATCACCAGCAGCACGATCGTTTCGCTGCAGTGACCGATCAACCACCAGCGCAGCGCAGCCAGAGCCAGGCTCGCGAGCAACAGCGCACGCACCCCGAAGCGCAGCAGCACCCGGTGCATCACCGCGAAGATCAGCACTTCGGCCACCACGCCCACCGACCACAGCAGACCGATCGCGCTGCGCCCGTAACCCAAATCCTGCAGATACAGGCTGAAAAAGCTGTAGTAGGCGCCGTGCGCCGCCTGCAGCAGCAGGCCGGCGCCGAGAAAGCTCAGCACCGCCGGCTGCCGCACCACCGCGAGCAGGCGCTCGCGGCGCCGCGCCACGGCCACCGCGAGCGGTTTGGGAATCAGCAGGCTGCTGGCCAGAATCGCCGCCAGGAGCAGCGTCCCCACCACCGGAAACCAGGCGATGCCGGCCACCTCGAAGAGCGTGCCGGCGCCCGCCACCGCGGCGATGAAGCCCACCGAACCCCACAGCCGGATCGCACTGTAGCGCTCCGGCCGCGCGCCGAGAAAGCCGAGTGTGATCACCTCGTGCTGGGCCAGTACGGCGTTCCAGAAAAAGCTGTAGCCCACCAGCACCAGCGCCAGCCCCGCCAGGCTGTCGACCAGGAAGATCGCGGTGAAACAGAGCAGCGCGAGCGCGACGCCGAGGCGGATGATGCCCAGCCGCCAGCCGCTGACGTCGGCCAGCCAGCTCCACAGATTGGGCGCCAGGATCTTGGTGACCAGGGGCACGGCGAGCAGAGTGCCGATCTGCGCCGGCGCCAGACCGCGCGCGTCGAGGTAGAGCGACCAATAGGGGAACAGCCCGCCGAGCAGGGCGAAGTAACAAAAATAGAACCCGGACAGCCGCCAATAGGGCAGCGCGCCGGGTGCGGCCACGACGCTCAGCGCCCGCGGCCGGGCGGCGCCGTGACCACGTCGGCGTTCTGGCCGCGGTGCCGCAACGCGTGATCCATCAGCACCAGGGCGAGCATGGCCTCGGCGATGGGTGCGGCACGGATGCCCACGCAGGGATCGTGGCGCCCGGTGGTGACCACCTCGACCTCCGCGCCCTCGAGGTCGATGCCGCGCCCGGGCAGACGCAGGCTCGAGGTCGGCTTCAGCGCCAGACGCACGGCAATGTCCTGGCCACTGGAGATGCCGCCCAGCACGCCGCCGGCGTGATTGGACAGAAATCCGCCCGACGTCATCTCGTCGCGATGCTCGCTGCCGCGCTGCTCCACCACCTCGAAACCGTCGCCGATGGCCACCGCCTTGACCGCATTGATGCCCATCATCGCCGCGGCGATGTCGGCATCGAGCTTGTCGAACACCGGCTCGCCCCAGCCCGGCGGCACCCCGGTGGCCTGCACCAGAATCTCGGCGCCGATGGAATCACCGGCCTTGACCAGCTCCTGCATGAAGCGCTCGAGCGCCGGCACCAGCGCGGCATCGGGGCAGAAGAAGGGGTTGCGCGCCACCTCGTCCCAGTCCTGCACCCGCGCGGTGAACGGCCCCAGGCGGCGCAGGCAGCCGCGGATCACCACGCCGTAGCGCTCGCGCAGGTACTTGCGCGCGATGCCGCCGGCGGCCACCCGCGCCGCGGTCTCCCGCGCCGACGCGCGGCCGCCGCCGCGATAGTCGCGGACGCCGTACTTCTGCCAGTAGGTGTAGTCGGCATGCGCCGGTCGAAAGACGCGGGCGATGTTGCCGTAGTCCTTGGAGCGCTGGTCGGTGTTCTCGATCAGCAGTCCGATGGGGGTGCCGGTGGTGACGCCCTCGAACACCCCGGAGAGGATGCGCACGCGGTCGTCCTCGCGGCGCTGGGTGGTGTAGCGCGACTGCCCCGGCTTGCGGCGATCGAGATCGCCCTGCAGATCGGCTTCGCACAGCGCCATTCCCGGCGGACAGCCGTCGACGATGCAGCCGAGCGCGGGCCCGTGGCTCTCGCCGAAGGTGGTGACAGTAAACAGTTTGCCGAAGGTGTTGCCGGCCACGAGGCAGTTCCGCGCAGGTTTGGTAACGAATCAGGGCGTGACGGATTATAGAGACAAGGTCGCTCGCGCGTGCCGCACCTCAGTCCAGCATTTCCTGAATGGCGAGCAATTCCTCACGGCTGAACACGAAGATGCCGTCGCCGCCGCGCTCCAGCTCCACCCAGGTGAAGCCGATGTCGGGAAAGCGCTCTTCGAGTGCGGCCGCGGAGTTGCCCACCTCGACGAACAGCAGGCCCTCGTCCTCGAGCCAGTCCGGGGCATCGCGCAGCACGCGGCGCACCACGTCGAGGCCATCGACGCCGGCGGCCAGCGCCAGCTCCGGCTCGCAGCGGTATTCGTCCGGCAGGTCGGCGTAGTCGTCGGCATCCACATAGGGTGGGTTGCAGACGATCAGGTCGTAGGCCTGGTCCAGCTCCTCGAACAGATCGGATTCCAGGGTGCGCACGCGGCGCTCGACGCGATGGGCGGCAATGTTGCCGTCCGCCACTTCGAGGGCGGCCAGAGAAATATCGACCAGATCCACCTCGGCGTCGGGAAAGGCCAGCGCGCAGGCGATGCCGATACAGCCGGAGCCGGTGCACAAGTCGAGAATGCGCTCCGGCGCCGCGGTGAGCCAGGGCCGAAACTCGCGCTCGACCAGCTCGGCGAAAGGCGAGCGCGGCACCAGCACGCGCTCGTCGACCTGAAAACGCAGCCCGGCGAACCAGGCCTCGCCGGTGATGTAGGGGGCCGGCACCCGCTCGGTCACCCGGCGCTCCAGATACTCGAGCACGCGCAGCTTTTCGTTGCGGGTGACGCGCGCATCCAGCGCCCGGGCACCGCTATCGAGGGGCAGATACAGCGCCGCGCACACCAGCACTACGGCCTCGTCCCAGGCGTTGTCGGTGCCGTGGCCGAACCAGAGTCCGGCCTCGGTGAACCGGCTCGCGCCCCAGCGCACGAAATCGCGCAGCGTGTACAGCTCGTCCAGCACGTCTTCTTCCATGGGGCCTCCTCGCGCGGCGCGCGTTACGTCCGGTTCAGGAGTCCAGCCGCTCGATGATGGTGGCATTCGCCGTGCCGCCGCCCTCGCAGATGGCGAGCAGCCCGTAGCGGCCCTTGCGCCGCTCCAGTTCGTTGAGCAGCGTGGTCATCAGCTTGGCGCCGGTGCAGCCCAGCGGGTGGCCATTGGCCTGGGCACCGCCGTTGACATTGAGCTTGGCGAGATCGGCGCCCACCGCCTTGGCCCAGGCGAGCGGCACCGAGCCGAAGGCCTCGTTGACCTCATAGAGATCGATATCGTCGATGGTCAGGCCGGCGCGCTCCAGCGCCTTGCGCGTCGCGGGAATCGGGCCTTCCAGCATGATCACCGGATCGGAGCCCACCACGGCGAGCGTATGGATGCGGGCGCGCGGCTTGAGCCCCAGGCGCTTGACCGCATCACCGTTGGCAAGCATCACCGCGGCGGCGCCGTCGCTGATCTGGCTGGCGGAACCGGCGGTGATCACGCCGCCCGGGGCCAGAGGTTCCAGCGTCTTCATGGCGTCCAGACTGGCGTTGGGGCGGATGCCCTCGTCGGCATCGTGAACGATCACCCGACCATCCTCGGTGACGAGCTCGATGGGCAGGATTTCCTGACGAAACTTGCCCGCCTCGGTGGCGGCGGTGGCCTTCATGTGGCTCTGGTAGCCGAATTCGTCGAGCTGCTCGCGGGTGATTCCGTACTTCTTCGCCAGCAGTTCGGCACCCATGAACTGGCTGAACTCGACGCCGGGATAGCGCTCCTCCAGACGATCGCTCTTGGGCTTGCCGCGGCCCTTTTCGGCGGCGTCGTCCACGGCCGAGAACATCGGCACCTGGGACATGGATTCGACCCCGCCGGCGATCACCACGTCCTGGGTGCCGGACATCACCGCCTGGGCGGCAAAGTGGATCGCCTGCTGCGCCGAGCCGCACTGGCGGTCGACGGTGACGCCGGGCACCGCCTCGCCCAGCTTGGAGGCCAGGGCGACGTTGCGCGCCACGTTGCCGGTCTGGGCGCCGTACTGGGAGACGCAGCCGAACACCAGGTCGTCGACCGCGAGCGGGTCGATGCCCACCTGCGCCAGCAGGCCGTCCACCAGCATGGCGCCGAGGTCGACGGGATGGATCTTGCTAAGGCGGCCGCGGTTGCGGCCGGTGGCGGTGCGCAGGGCACCGACGATGAATGCGTCTGCCATGGGAAGTCCTCGCTGGATGGTCTGTAACCGGGGTCGGCATTGTAAGCGCTGCCGGCACCCGGTGCCGGACCTCAGCGCTGCGCGCGCCGCCAGGCGGTCAGGCCGCTCAGCGCCAACAGCACCAGGGCCAGGGCCACGGCATCCATCAGCCAGACGCCGCGGATGCCCAGCAGGCGGCCGCTGTGCAGATCCAGCAGCAGCCGCTCCAGGGTGATGTCGTCGCCGGCGGCGAACGGCGCCAGCGCCGCGACCAACTTTTCGGGCAGCGGCTCCGGGCGCGACCACAGCACGCCGGCATCATCGCTTCGCGGCTCGAACTCCGGCGCCTCCAGCGCCACGGTGAACACCTGTCCGCGCGCGCGCAGCACCAGCTGCCCCGCGGCCATCCCCGCCGCGGCCACCGGTACGGGCAACCGATAGATGGCGTCGATGCGGTCCAGCAGCAAGCCCTCGGCGTCGAACAGCAACAGTTCGCCGGCGCAGACCGCGGCCCGCTCCGCACCCAGGGCCACGGCGCCCACCAGCTCGCCGCGGCACTCGGCCAGCGGCTGTCCATCGAGGAACACGCGCTCGCCGACGCGGCTGATCCAGCGTTCGCCGACGCGGAATCCGGCCAGCGTCTCGGGGAGCGCGATGCCATACCAGCCCAGCACCGTCGGCGAGCGGATCACCAGGCGATCGAGCTGCAGGGCCGCGGCGTGGTTGAGGGCAAAGCCGGTAAAGGCCACCAGGATCACGAACAGCGCCGCCACCGCGCCGATGCGGCGATGCCAGCGCCGGAACGCCGCGCCGTCGTCAGCGGCCATCGGCCGCCCCCGGTGCCACCACCTCGCCGTGCAACAGCAGTGCCAGCCGCGCCACCTTGCGCATCGCCCAAACCGACAGGGTGGCACCGCTGATGCCGTCGATGTCGCGGTCGAGCCGGGCATCGTCGCCACTCAGGCTGACGCCCTCGAACTGCCGGGTGAAAAACGGGTGGCGAACCTCGTCGCCGCGGGATTCACGGAACTCGAGCACCCGGATCGCCGCGATGGCGCCGCCCTCCACCACCACCCCGAAGGTGATGGGGTGGGTCTTGCCGATCTCGTCGAGTATCCAGGCGGTGCGTTCGCCGGTGCGCCAGTAGCGCACCCGCAGCTGCCCCGGGGGATGGCCCAGCACCTGCTCCGCGCGCTGCTTGAGCTGCACCGACAACCACAGCGTCCGCGGCTCGGGCACCGCGGCCGGAAAGGCTTCGCCCAGAAACTCCTCGGGGGTGAGATAGACCCCGCGCGCCGCACCGGGCGGCGACCACAGCCCGCACAGCACCGCGAGCAGCGCCCACGGCAGGGACCAGGCGACCGCGCCGGCGCGCAAGGCTCAGAAGCTCCAGCCCAGGCCGAGGTTGAAGGCGTCGCCGGTACCGTTGCGCTGATCGACCCAGTCCGCCTTCAACACCACGTTTTCCACCAGCCAATAGTTGAACCCGAGGTCGAATTGTTCCACTTCGCTGTCGAGGCTGTCACCCGCCTGGGTATCCCATTCGCTGTAGCGGGTGAACAGGCCGAGCTTGGGCGTCAGCCGCCAGGACGGCTCGACATACCAGCCCTTCTGTTCGTCGCGGCCGATGGCCTCCGCCTGATCGCCGTCGATATCCCATTGCGCGTAGAGCGCCCGCAGCCCGAAGCGCCCGGCCTGGTAGACGGCGTGGGTTTCGTAGAGCAGTCCGCTGGCCTGGTCGGCACCGGCGACCTGGCCCTGGAGCAGGTCCTCCTGATAATTGATGGTGGCGGCCAGCTCCAACCCGGCGATACCCGTGTATTTCAGGCGGCCGGTGTAGGCGAACTCCTCGGCGGTCGCTTGGGAAGACTTCTGGCGGCCGGCGCGGATGTCGAACATCTCGGTCTCCAACCCGCTGTGCACACCGATGTCGTAGCGCAGCCCGGGGGCGATGTCGCCGCCCAGCATGGCGCCGGACTCCCACCAGGTGGACGGGATGATGCGGCTCTCGACGTTGTTGCGCTCGACGCCGTAGAAGGTCTCCGGCTCGTGGGTCTCGTTGAGGATCCCCACCGGCACCAGAAACAGTCCCATCTTGGCGCTGTGGTGAGCGGCGTAGTCCCATTCGATATAGGCCTGCTCCAACTCCACTTCGCCGGCCTCGCCGTCGCCGGCCAGCGAATGCTCCAGCTCGACCTCGGAAAAGAAGCGCACCTTGTCGTTGAAATCGTGCGCCAGATACATCACGAAGCGGTGCGCGTCGATCTCGTCGGTCTTGCCGTTCTCCTTGTCGTTGTAGTGGATCTCGCCATAGCCGCCGAGCTGGGTGCGCTCGGCCCAGTCGGCCACCTTGGCATAGGTCTCGCTGCGCTGGGTGGCGGTCTCCACGGCGCTGGCGGTGGCCTCCACCGCGGTCGCGGTCTCCGCCACCTTGGTCGCGGTCTGCTCGACCTTGATGTCGGTCTGGTTGAGCTTGGCCTTCAGCGCTTCGATTTCCGCCTGCTGCTGTTTCAGCAGCTGCAGCACCTCGGCCATCGTGGGTTCGGCGGCCGGCGCAGCGTACAGGGCCGGAGATGTCACCGCAGCCGCCAGTGCAGCGGCCAGCAGGGATCGTTTCATGGAACTGTTCCTCTGAATGTGTCGTGTTGAGTCTTGTGGGTGAACGAGGCCCCATCCGTTATGCAAGCCGGAACCGGGCTGACAGGGAGGCTAGCAGCGGAGAAACGCGAATGCAACTAATTATCATTTGATGCAAGTCAACCGGGACTCTACAATTCGCGGCTAGACTCGCCCCCCGGCTACCGCGAACCGACCCGATGAAATCCTTGCGTTTAATGCTGCTCCTGCTCACCGCCCTGCCCCTGGCCACCGCTGCCGGACAGGTGCGGGAATACTGGGTCGCTGCGGAGCCGGTGACCTGGAATTACGCGCCCTCGGGCAAGAACCTGCTCCACCCCGGTGAGGACATGGGGCCCTGGGGCGAACGGCTGGAGTACGCCAAATACCGCTATGTGGGCTACGCGGACAGCAGTTACAAGACGCCCATCCCGCAACCCGAGTGGCGCGGCATCCTCGGCCCGGAACTGCTCGCCGAAGTGGGCGATACGCTGAAAGTGCATTTTCGCAACCAGTCCGACCGGCCGTTCTCCATGCACCCCCACGGCCTGCGCTACGATGAGGACAACGACGGCGCCGACCACCGCGGCGCCGGCGCCAGCATCGCCCCGGGCGCCACCTTCACCTACACCTAGAAGGTATACGAAGAGGCCGGCCC
>JADLCO010000133.1 GCA_020847115.1 Pseudomonadales bacterium
CCACGAATGCAGAATGTCGCGTCCGGCCAGACTGATCATGGCGATACTCCCGGCAGTCGCTCAACCAGTTTCACCCGGGTATGCGTTCCAAGTGAGCGCCCGCTGTAGACGGCCACCTGCGCGCCCGGCTCTACTCCTTCAAGAATCTGCACCCGGCCATCAAGGTCAGTGGCCCCCATCTTGATGGGCGCGAATTGGAGGGAGTTGCCCGTAATGAGCCAGACGCCAAGACGCCCGCCGACTCGCTGCACGCTGGCATTGGGCACCACGGGTGCCGCCGGCAGGGCAGGGAGGGCAACGGTTACTTCCACCAATTCACCGACTGGCGGCAACGGCTCCGGTATCGTGTCAAAAACCACCTTGGCGAGCGTCTCTTCGGTCACGGTATCGGCGACCGGCTCAACGCGCAGCACTTGCCCGGCGATCGTGCGACCCGCTTGGGAGCGGAGCACGATCCGGGCGGGCAGGTCCGGGCGCAGACCCGTGGCGCGGAGTTGCTCGAAGCGCACATTGACCCAGAGGCTGGTCGGATCGATCAGTTCCACCACCGGTTGGCCCGCCACTACCGTGGTGCCAGGATCGACATTCCTTACGGTCACCAATCCGGCGGCCGGTGCCAGCAGGCGCAGATTGGCCTTTTGCTGGATCAGGACCTCGCGGTCGGCGCCGACTCGCACCAACTCCTGCCGGGCGACCTCCAGATTCGCTCGTGCGGTGGCCAGGTTGGCCGTGACCACATGAAGTTCCTGCGCTTTCGTCTCGACCGTTTCATGACTGGCTGAGCCTGCCCGCTGGAGACTTTCGTATCGTCGGGCCTGGGATTCGGCGTAGTCCTGGCGGGCTGTGACCTCTTGAACCAGTGCCTCGGCCGCCCGCACCCCGGCGGCCGCACGTTTTTGCGCGGCCTCCTGTGCGGCGATACGTTCTTCGAAATCCACCGGGTCCATCTCGCCTAACATTTGTCCGGCCGTCACCCGGTCACCGACTTGAACGTAAACAACTTTGACCCGCCCGGCGGTGGTCGGTCCGATCTTGTGGGAGTAGCGAGCCTCCACCGTGCCGATGCCATATAAAGCTGG
The DNA here is from genome assembly GCA_020847115.1 of Pseudomonadales bacterium. Taxonomy (GTDB): domain Bacteria; phylum Pseudomonadota; class Gammaproteobacteria; order Pseudomonadales; family Porticoccaceae; genus JAGPUQ01. Next base: position 1,080 of record JADLCO010000133.1, read on the forward strand.
CGTGATGGAAAGTTGTTCGACCGTGGTTGAAGTTACGGGAACGGGAGCCAGCGGTCCCGAACGCAGGGCAACATAAATGAACAGGGCGAGCATGGGTATGAGCACGCCCAGCAACGCCCATGTCCGCCGATTCATGTGCGGCAGCTTCACGGCAACCTCCTGATCCCCCGGGCAAAAATTGCAAAAGCACCGGGAGCATCGGAGCGAATGCGGCGCACATTTCCGGCCAGCAGCGACTGCATGACCAAGCCTTGGACCGATCCGATGAACAAGGTGGCGGCAGCTTTCGGATCCACGTCCGAGGCCAGCTCGCCTTGAGCTTTCCCCTGTTCGATGAGGGCGTGCAGACGAGCGCCGTATTGGGTGATCAGGGTTTGCACCATGCGCTTGGCCGGTGTGGCCTCCGCCCTTTGCAGTTCTCCAAAAAGCATGCGCGGCACTCCGGGGTGCTTGGCCACGAAATCAACATGGGCCATGAACATCGCTTCCAAGGCCGCCAAGGGGGTGGTGGCTGTCTGCGCCGCGTGGTCGACTAGCGCCAACAAGCGCTCAGCCACCCATGCCATCACGGCCTGCCAGACTGAGTCCTTGGTGGGGAAATGCCGGAAGAGCGCGCCTTGGGTCAGGTTCATTCGCTGGGCAATCGCGCTGGTGGTGATTTCATTCGGGTTCTGCTCGGCGGCCAATGCGATCACCGTCGCCACAGTGACAGATTTGCGCTCGTCTGCCGGAAGATGTTTGGGTCGAAGGTCTGTAGGGTTGCTGCTCAAAGTAAGTGAGTACTTACTTACTTTGAGCTTTCTGTCAACTCCTCGCCATAATTCGGCACTACCTGACCAGGAGGTGACAGTACCAGCTCTGCCCGAATATCCCGCCCTTAGCGCCGGAGCGTTTTTGGCCGTGTGATATGCAGCAATGCTTTGTGAAGGGTTCTTTCCGGAGTTCGTAACGCGACCCCGGCTTGCGGCTGATATTCAACAGCATGTGGTTTGGGTCGAACGCACCTGTGCGTGGCGTCGCTCGCCCAGGACCTGTCGATCACGCTGCGCCAGCAAGTGGTCGACTTCGCGGGCGGACTGATGCCGCGCACTGACTTGCTGCGCGATAGAAAGATCGCCGCCGTCGGCTTCGTGTGTATTGCCCAGAGGTGCCGACATGCTTTCTCTAATCCCAGGATCGGATGAATTGGGTGAACCGTGTGCGCCATGAAAACGTCCCGCACCGAAACCCGCGTCGCCTGGTCTCCGCCAGATCGCTCCGTCCCTCTGCCCGCGATCGCGTCCGGATTGGAGCATCAGCCGCCGGATCCCCCAGCGGGCACCCGCGGCGAGCAACGCCTGTCCGTGGCCGCACTGCGCCGGTGGGAAGCCATGCAATTTGGCATGTTTATTTGCTACGGCCTCAACACCTATGTCGGGGCGGAGATGCCCAACGGCCAGGATCCAGCCACGTGTTACGCGCCGGATCGGCTGGATGTCGATCAGTGGGTCTGCGTGGCCCGCGATGCCGGCATGAAATACGCCATTCTCACGACCAAGCACATCTCGGGCCATTGCCTGTGGCCGTCGCGGCACACCGACTATCATGTCGGCTTCAGTGGCAACCAGACCGATGTGGTGGCGGCATTCATGGCGGCCTGCGTCCGGCGCGGGGTTAAGCCCGGTTTCTATTATTCGTCGTGGGACAATCATCATCGTTTCGGATCCCTCTCCGCCAACATCG
>JADLCO010000134.1 GCA_020847115.1 Pseudomonadales bacterium
CGATCTCCTGGTCGGCGGCATCGAAGCCCTGGGGTACGGCGAGGGTGCGGACATTGTGCCGCGGCGGCACCGCTGGCGGCCGGTTGGCCACCAGCACCAGCTCGATGCCAGTGCGTCCGGCGGCGCGCAGCAGGATCTCGCGGATCGGCACCGGACAGGCGTCAGCATCCACCCAGATGGTCATTGCCGCCATCCACCCGGCCAGAGAGCCGCCGGCTGCTTTGTGCACCGCGGGAGCAATTGGTTAACCCTTGCTGTTGTTAATCGGACCACATAGTTGACCGGACATCGTTGACGGATCAACTTGATGCCCGCTATAGTGATCGCGCAAAGCTAACCCACACCTGAGAGCCGCGACGCCAATGCATCGCGGCTCTTTTTTTGCCGCCACCCCCCTTGGCTCAATGGGGGATTCCCTGTCCGCCCAGCATGCCCTCCAGGCCGCGCATCATGCGGCCGAGATTCTTGCCCTTCATCTTCTTCATGGTCTTGGCCATCTGCTTGTGCTGTTTGAGCAGGCGGTTGAGGTCCTGGATGGAGGTACCTGAACCCTGGGTGATGCGGCGCTTGCGCGAGCCGTTGAGGATCTCGGGATCGGCGCGCTCGGCAGGGGTCATGGAGTCGATGATCACCTGCATGGTGCGGAACTGCGCGGTGACGTTGTTCTGCCCAACCATCTTCGCCATGTTGCCCATGCCCGGCAGCTTGTCGAGCAGGCCGGTCATACCGCCCAGATTCTGCATCTGTTGCAGCTGGTCGCGCAGGTCCTGGAGATCGAAGGTCTTGCCCTTTTCCACCTTGCGCGCGAGCTTCTCCGCCTTGGCGCGATCGACCTTGCGCTCGACCTCCTCGATCAGCGACAGAACGTCGCCCACGCCGAGGATGCGCGAGGCGATCCGCTCTGGATGGAAGGGCTCCAGGGCGTCGGTCTTTTCGCCGACGCCCATGAACTTGATCGGCTTGCCGGTGACCTGGCGCACCGAGAGCGCGGCACCGCCGCGGGCGTCGCCGTCGACCTTGGTGAGAATCACGCCGGTGAGCGGCAACGCTTCATTGAAGGCGCGCGCGGTGTTGACCGCGTCCTGGCCGATCATGGCATCGATCACGAACAGGGTCTCGGCCGGGTTCAGCGCGGCGCTCAGCGCGCGGATTTCGTCCATCAGATCGGCATCGATGTGCAGCCGGCCGGCGGTGTCGACGATCAGTACATCGGCAAAGCCGCGCCGCGCCTCCGTGACGGCGCGCTCGGCGATGGCGAGCGGGCTCTCCGCCGCCGAGCTGACCACGCAGCCGACTCCGACCTCCTGGGCCAGGGTCGCCAGCTGCTGGATCGCCGCCGGGCGGTAGACGTCGACGCTCACCACCAGGACTTTCTTTTTCTCGCGCTCCACCAGATAGCGGGCGAGCTTGGCCACCGAGGTGGTCTTGCCGGCGCCCTGCAGGCCCGCCATCAGGATCACCGCGGGCGGCCGCACCGCGAGGTTGAGGCCGGGGTTGGCGTCGCCCATCAGGTGGACCAGTTCGTCCTGTACCAGCTTGAGAAACTGCTGGCCGGGATTGAGCCCCTTGCCGATCTGCATGCCCAGCGCGCGCGAGCGCACCCGGTCGATGAACTCCTTGACCACCGGCAGCGCGACGTCGGCCTCCAGCAGCGCCATGCGCACGTCGCGCAGGGGCTCGCGGATGTTGTCCTCGCTGAGCTGGGCCTTGCCGGCGATCCTGCGCAGGCTGTCGCCGAGGCGGCCACCGAGATTTTCGAACAATGCCATTGCCAGGATCCGCAAGTATCGGGAAGGCAGCATTATAGCGGCATGGCCTGGTTCCCTTTCCGCGCTCCCGTGGATGTGCCACACTCTGGCGTCCGCTGCAAAGCCCCCGATCGATGACCCCCTGGTTGCCCACCGCGATCGCCACGCTGTTCTACACCCTGGCGTTTGCGCTGCGCCTGTTCGAGTTTCTCCAGGTGCGCATGACCCTGAAATGGCCGCTGGTGGTGCTGGCCGGTTTCGCCCTCAGCGCGCACGGCATCGCCGTCGCCCATCAGGTGATCGAATCCGCGGGCATCAACCTCAGCCTGCTGCCGCTGTCGTCGACGATCTTTCTCGTGATCAATGCCATCGTGGTGCTGAGCGCGATCCGCAACCCATTGGAAAACCTCTATCTGCTGCTGTTCCCACCCACGGTCGCCATGCTGCTGCTGGCCTCCGCCACCAACCAGCACACCCGCGAACTGGCCGCGGTGTCGCCGGGACTGGGCGCGCACATCCTGCTGTCATTGCTCTCCTACAGCCTGATGACCATCGCCGCGCTGCAGGCGCTGTTGCTAACCTGGCAGAACCGGCGCCTGCACGACCACCAGCCCGGCGGGCGGCTGCGCGCCCTGCCGCCGCTGCTCACCATGGAGTTGCTGCTGTTTCGCTTCCTGCTCGCCGGCTTCGTGCTGCTGACTGCCGGACTGCTGTTGGGATTCGTCTACGTGGAGGACTTCTTCGCCCAGCATCTGGCCCACAAGACGGTGTTTTCGCTGGTTGCCTGGATGGTGTACGCGGTGCTGCTGTGGGGTCATTACCAGCGCGGCTGGCGCGGCCGGGTGGCGAGCTACTGGGCGCTGGGCGGCTTCTGCGCGCTGATGCTGGCCTTCTGGGGCACCAAGTTCGTGCTGGAAGTGCTGATCGCCTGAGGGCTTAACTCCGGCTGCTGTGCGGCGAAGGGATTGTTCCGTGCCGCCCGTGCCGCGGCGCGCGCCAGTACCGCGCGACGCTCGGCAGCGTCACTCAGCCCCCAGGCGGAAATCTCCGCCGCACTTCGGTGACAGCCGATGCAGACATCATCCTCGCCCAGCGCACAGATCGAGACGCAGGGTGAAGGGATGCTGGCCGGCCGCGGCTCAGCCATCCACCACCACCAGATCGCTGAGGAATTCCCGCGCCTTCTCCCGATAGCTGCGCGCCGACTCGGCAAGCATGGCGACCGCCCGGGCGTCCAGTTGCCGCACCACCTTCGCCGGCGTGCCCAACACCAGGGAATTGTCGGGGATCTCCATGCCTTCCGGGACCAGGGCGTTGGCGCCGATCAGGCAATTGTTGCCGATGCGCGCGCCATTGAGGATCACCGCGTTGATGCCGATCAGACTGTTGTCGCCGATGGTGCAGCCATGGACCATGGCGCAGTGGCCGATGGTCACATTGGCGCCGATGCGCGCCTGGATGCCGGGGTCGGTGTGCAGCACCGCATTGTCCTGCACGTTGCTGCCGGCGCCGATGTAGATGTAATCGGTGTCGCCGCGCAACACCGCGTTGAACCAGATGCTGGCCTGGTCGCCCAGCACCACCATGCCGATGACATCGGCACTGGGGGCGACGAACACGTCGCGGCCGAGGCTGGGGCGATGCCCCCTGTAGGCGTAGATCACTGCGGGTACTCCTCTTCCAACCTGGCCAACTGCGCCAGCACCTCGGGCGCCAGTTTCTGACCCAGGTGCGCAAAGCGCAACCGGGCATCCAACGCGATGTTCAGAAAGTGCACGAGCACCTGGAAGGTGAAACCCCAGATGCGATGGTCCCGATAGCGATAACAGGGCAATTCCTGCCATTCGCCGCCGATCTCGAAGCGGTCGCTGATCAGGTTGCCGGCGTCGAGCAGATAGCTGAGCGGCACCCGGAATACCGCGTCCAGCTCGCGCGGATCGGGGCACAGCGCCACCTCCCGGGGAATGGCGGCCAGATAGGGCGTCACCGGCACCCCGGCGCGGGTCTCCCGACGCGGCAGGCGGGCGATCAGCGCCACTCGCCCGGGCGGCAGGCCGATCTCCTCCTCGCTCTCGCGGAGCGCGGTATCGAGCAGGCTGGCATCTGCGGGCTCCCACATGCCACCGGGCAGCGCGACCTGGCCGCGGTGGCTGTTGAGGTGCTCGGCGCGCTTGACCAACACTACCTCGGGCTCGCCCGGCGCAGTCAACGCCAGCAGCACCGCGGCCTCGCGCCGCCCGGTGTCGGGCAGTGCCGGCGCCGGCGGCCAGTGCCGAAGGCGGTCGGCGATTTGGGTTAGAATCGACTGTCCGTATTTCATTCTGCTCGATATCGGCGAACGGCAGCGCCCGGCGACTCCCGGCCCCGCGGGCGCGAACGCCACGACAACCCGGCCAGCGCCTACCCGGCGCTTCGATCGCGAAGACCAGCCATCATGAATTTCTGTAGTGCCTGCGGTAGCGTAGTGAGCCTGCGAGTCCCCACCGGCGACGACCGGCATCGCCATATCTGCGACTACTGCGATACCGTACATTACCAAAATCCCTGCATCATCACCGGCTGCCTGCCGGTGTACGGCGACCGCATCCTGTTGTGCAAGCGCGCCATCGCCCCCAGGCGTGGCTACTGGACGCTGCCCGCGGGATTCATGGAAAACGGCGAGACCACCGCCGAAGGCGCGGTGCGCGAATGCCGGGAAGAGGCCAACGCCCGCCTCATCAACCCCGAGCTGTACGCCATGATCGACATCCCCCACATCAATCAGGTGTACCTGTTCTTTCGCGGCGAGCTCGCCGTCCCCGAATTCAGTCCGGGCAGCGAATCCCTGGCCGTGGACCTGTTCCACGAAGCGGATATTCCCTGGGGTGAAATCGCGTTCCCCTCGGTCCACAAGGCGCTGAAATACTTTTTTCAAGACCGCAAGGCGGGCAAGTTCCGGGTGCGAACCGACATCGTGCGACGGGGGTGACGGGTCGAACCTCGGGTTCTCATCCTTTTTTGCTCCGCCAAATAAAAAAGCCCCTCTCGGGGCTTTTTTTATTTGGCGGTGAGGGAGGGATTCGAACCCTCGATACGTTGCCGTATACACACTTTCCAGGCGTGCTCCTTCAACCACTCGGACACCTCACCGGAGTGGGCCGGGGACTGTACACAAAGCCCCCCGCCAGTGCAATCAGCGATCTCTGCACGCGCGCCGCACCGGCGCGAAACTGCGCCGATGGAGGGCGCAGGGACCGAGCCGCTCCAAAGCGGCACAATGCTCGCCGGTCCCGTAGCCCTTGTGGCGGGCGAAGCCATAGCCGGGGAAATCGGCGTCCAGCGCGCCCAGCTCGCGATCACGGGTGACCTTGGCGACAATGGCGGCGGCGCTGATGCAGGCGATGGTGGCGTCGCCACCCACCACGGCGCGGGCCTGATAGGACCAGTTGGGCAGCCGGTTGCCGTCCACCAGCACCAGTTCGGGCACCTCGGCCAGCGCGGCGACTGCCCGGTGCATGGCGAGCAGGCAGGCCTGGAGAATATTGAGGCGGTCGATCTCCGCGACTGTGGCCCGACCCACCGCCCAGGCGACACAACGGGTGGTGATCTCGGCGTAGAGACGCTCCCGGCGCGCGGCACCCAGGCGCTTGGAATCGGCCAGTCCGGCGATGGGCTGGCGGGGATCGAGCATCACTGCCGCGGCGAGCACGTCTCCGGCCAGGCTGCCACGCCCGACTTCGTCCACTCCGCACCAGCGGCCACCAATCTCCATGTCAGCGGGACGCCGTGATGAGCTGGGCCAAGGCCTCGGCAGCACGTTCGCTGGCTGGGCGGCGCAGGCCGCGATGCAGCACTTCGAACTCGGCAACCAGCTCGGCGCGAGCGCACGCGTCGCCCAGCGCGCGCAGTACCGCGGCGCTCAGGGTGTCCACCCGGGCGCAATCCTGGAGCAGTTCCTGCACCAGTTCGCGCCCGGCCAGCAGGTTGGGCAGCGCGACGTAGGGGACGCGCAACATCCGCGAGACCACGGCATGGGTGATGCGGCCGGTGCGGTAGGCGACCACCATGGGCTTCTTGAGCAGCATGGCCTCGAGGGCGCTGGTGCCCGAGGCCAGCAGCACGGCATCGGCGGCGGCCATCGCCCGATGGGACTGGCCATCGAGCACCTGCACATCGAGCGCCGGGCGCGTGGCCAGCAAGGCGTCGAGCTGCGCGCGCCGTGCGGCGTTCGCAGCCGGCAGCACGCAGCACAGGCCAGGCAACTGCTCGCGGCACCGCGCCAGAGTATCGAGAAACAGCGGGCCGAGCTGTTCGATCTCGCCGCGCCGACTGCCCGGCAGCAGGGCGAGCACCCGTGCCGCGGCCGGCAAGCCCAGTTCGCGGCGGGCCCCAGCGGTATCCGGAACCAAGGGCAACTCGTCGGCCAGCGGATGTCCGACCCAGGTGACGGGCACGCCGTGGCGCTGGTAGAACTCGGCCTCGAAGGGCAACAGCACCAGCATGTGGTCGACCGCACGGGCGATCTTGTGGATGCGTCCCTGCCGCCAGGCCCACACCGAGGGACTGACGTAATGGGCGGTGCGGATGCCGGCGCGGCGCAGGCCGCGTTCCAGCCCGAGGTTGAAATCCGGGGCGTCGATGCCCACGAACAGCGTTGGCCGACGCTGGTGAAAATGCGCGCGCAGTTGGCGGCGCATGCGCAGCAGCTCGGGCAGCCGCTTGAGGGGTTCCACCAGCCCCATGACGGCCAGCCGCTCCATGGAATGAAGGCTGTGGAGACCCTCGGCCTGCATGGCGTCGCCGCCGACGCCCTCGAACCGCGCGGCGGGAAAGTGGTGGCGCAGAGCGCGGATCAGACCGGCGCCGAGGCGGTCGCCAGAGATCTCACCGGCGACCATGCCGATCAGCGGTCCGGCACTCACGGGGTGCAGTCGCGCCGGCTCAGCGCAAGATGCCGCGCTTGGAGCGCCGAATCGAAGCGATCAAGGGCGCCAGCAGTTCACGGTGGCACACATCGGCCTCCAGTTCGGCGAGCGCCTCTTCGAGCTTCAGGCTGCGGCGGAACAAGGTGCGGTAGGCATCCTGCACCACCTTGATTTGCTCGGCGGTGAAGCCGCGCCGTTCGAGACCAACCTTGTTGATGGTGCGAGGCCGAGCCGGATGCCCCGCCACCATGACGTAGGCGGGTACATCCTGATTGAGATAGGCGGCGGCACCGACGAAGGCGTGGGCGCCGACATTGACCCATTGGTGCGCCAGCGTGTAGCCGGAAAGAAATGCCCAGTCATCGACCACCACATGCCCAGCCAGCGACGCATTGTTGACCAGGATGACGTGATCGCCGATCACGCAGTCATGGCCGATGTGCACATAGGCCATGATCAGGTTGTGGCTGCCGATGCGGGTCTCACCGCGGTCCTGTACGGTGCCGCGATGGATGGTGACGCCTTCGCGGATGCGGTTGTGGTCTCCGATCACCAGCTGTGTGGGTTCGCCGCGGTATTTGAGGTCCGGCGTGGCCTCGCCCAGGGTGGCGAACTGAAAGATTTCGTTGTCGCGGCCGATCCGCGTGGGCCCCTTGAGCACCACATGGGAGTGGATGACGCAATCGTCGCCAATCTCGACGTCGGGGCCGATGTAGGTCCAGGGCCCGACCGAAACGTTGCGCCCCAGCCGGGCGCGGGAATCGATCTTAGCCAGCGGATCGATCATGGACTCAAGGCGCCTCCAGCGCACACAGGATGGTGGCCTCGCAGACCAGCAGGTCATCCACTCTGGCACTACAAACGAACCGCCAGATGTTGCGTTTACAGGAATCGATCTCGGCCACCATCATCAGCCGGTCGCCGGGCACCACCGGCCGCTTGAAGCGCACGCCGTCGACGCCGGCGAACAGGTACAGGCGCTCGTCGCCGGGTTGCTTGTCCACCGATGCGAAGCCCAGTATGCCGGCGGTCTGGGCCATCGCCTCGATGATCAGCACCCCGGGGAAAATAGGCTTGATCGGGAAATGGCCGGCAAACACCTGCTCGTTGATGGTGATGTTCTTGTAGGCCAGGATCCGCCGCCCCTTGTCCAGCTCGACCACCCGATCGACCAGCAGCATGGGATAGCGGTGCGGCAGCAGCCGCTGAATCTGTTCGATGCCCAGGCCGGCAAATGCGGCATCCAGGCAGGCGGTATCAAGACTCACGCTCAAGTTTTCCTTCCAGTTTTTTCAAACGTCTGGCCATGTCATCGAGCTGGCGAAAGCGCGCAGCATTGCGGCGCCAGCGCGGGGTCTCCTCCATCAGCAGGTCGGCGGAGTAGGAGCCCGGGCGGGCGATGTCCTTGGACAGGGTACAGCGCGCCGTGGCCACGACATTGTCGCAGATGGTGACGTGCCCAACCGCACCCGCCTGCCCGGCAAAGATGCAGTTCCTGCCGATGGTCGCACTGCCGGCGATGCCGGCGTAGGCGGCCATCGCGGTGTTTTCGCCGAGGCGGACGTTGTGGCCGATCTGCACATGGTTGTCGAGGATCACGCCGGCCTCGATCACCGTGTCGCCGAGCGCGCCGCGGTCGATGGTGGTACAGGCGCCGATCTCCACCCGGTCGCCGACCACCAGGCCGCCGAGCTGGTGGATCTTGACCCAGCGACCGCCGTCATGGGCGAAACCAAAGCCATCGGCACCCAGCACGGCGCCGCTGTGGATCACCACGTCTTCGCCGATGCGCACGCGATGATAAATACTGACGTTGGCGGCGATGCGGCAACGCGCGCCGATGC
>JADLCO010000135.1 GCA_020847115.1 Pseudomonadales bacterium
AAAACTGCCAAGTCAGCTACCAAAGCCGCAGCAGCGCCGGCCCGCAAGACCACGGCAATCACCGAGAAATTCACCAAATCCCAAATCCTCGACGAACTGGCCTCCAGCACCGGCCTCAGCAAGCGCCAGGTCGGCGGCGTGCTCGACGAGCTCGGCGGCATCATCGAGCGCCACATCAAGAAACGCGCAGTCGGCGAATTCACGCTGCCGGGATTGTTCAAGATCAAGACCGTGGAGAAACCGCCGCGCAAGGCGCGCAAGGGCATCAATCCCTTCACCGGCACAGAGACGGTGTTCAAGGCGCGGCCGCGCAGCACCGCGGTGAAAATCCAGGCGCTGAAAGCCTTGAAGGACATGGTAAAGTAACCGCAGCCGCCCTACCCGGCGTGGCGTCCCGCACCGGAGTGGCTGCCTGGCAGCCACTCCGGCACATCGCAGCGCCAACCGAAAACACCTGCCTGCCCCGCCACTGTAACGGCCGCTGCTGCAGTGCCGGGGACACCAACCGTCACCGCCTGCCGCCGTTACCGCTAGAATAGCCTGCCCCGAGTCTCGCCCAGCGGATACCCGTGCCATGCGCGCCAGCCGTATGCTCCTGCCGACCCTCAAGGAGACCCCAGCCGACGCGGAGGTGGTCAGCCACCAGCTGATGCTGCGCGCCGGCATGATCCGCAAGCTGGCCGCCGGGCTCTATACCTGGTTGCCGCTGGGGCTGCGCGTGCTGCGCAAGGTGGAAGCCATCGTGCGCGAGGAAATGGATGCGGCCGGGGCCCAGGAAGTGCTGATGCCGGTGGTGCAGCCCGCGGATCTGTGGCAGGAATCCGGGCGCTGGGAGCAGTATGGCCCGGAGCTGCTGCGCATCGAGGATCGCCATCGGCGCGCGTTCTGCCTCGGCCCCACCCACGAGGAGATCATCACCGACCTGATCCGCAACGAAATCCGCAGCTACCGTGACCTGCCGGCCAACTTCTACCAGATCCAGACCAAGTTCCGCGACGAAATCCGGCCCCGCTTCGGCGTCATGCGGGCCAGGGAATTCCTGATGAAAGACGCATATTCCTTCCACTTGGACGCGGATAGCCTGGGCGAGACCTACGCCCGCATGCATCAGGCCTACACCCGGATCTTCACCCGCCTCGGGCTGGAATTTCGCGCCGTCCTCGCCGACACCGGCAGCATCGGCGGCAGCCACTCCCACGAATTTCACGTGCTCGCGGAGGCGGGCGAGGACGCCATCGCCTTCTCCGACGGCAGCGACTACGCCGCCAATGTCGAGCTCGCCGCCGCCTTGCCGCCCGTGGATGGCCGGCCCCGGCCGACTCTGCCCCTGCGCGAAGTGGCCACCCCCGGCCAGCACAGCATCGACGCGGTCAGCACCTTCCTGCACCTCGCGCCGGAACAGGTGCTGAAGACTTTGATCGTGCGTGGCACGGCGCCGGGCCAGCTGGTCGCGCTGGTGCTGCGCGGCGACCATCAGCTCAACGTCATCAAGGCCGAAAAGCTGGCGGCAGTCGCCAGCCCGCTGTGCCTGGCCACGGAGTCCGAGATCCACGCTGCGCTGGGATGCGGCCCCGGCTCGCTGGGGCCGGTGCGCCTGCCGCTGCCGGTGATCGCCGATCACGCGGCGGCGGCCGTGGCCGATTTCGTGTGTGGCGCCAACCGCGACGGCTGGCACCTGACCGGCGTCAACTGGCAGCGCGACTGCCCGGAGCCGGAAGCCGCCGACCTCCGCAAGGTCGTGGCCGGCGACCCCAGTCCCGATGGGCGCGGCTACCTGCAGATTCGCCGCGGCATCGAGGTCGGGCACATCTTTCAACTGGGCACCAAGTACAGCGCCGCCATGAACGCCAGGGTGCTCGATGAAAACGGCCGCGAACAGGTCATGCTGATGGGCTGCTACGGCATCGGCGTGACCCGCATCGTCGCCGCTGCCATCGAACAGAACCACGATGAGCGCGGCATCGTCTGGCCCCCCGCGCTGGCGCCCTTCGCGGTGGCGATCGTACCCATCAACGCCCATCAATCGGAACGGGTGCGCAGTACCTGCGAAATGCTCTACCGGGAGTTGCTGGACGCGGGCCATGAGGTCCTGTTCATGGACCGACCCAAGGTGCGCCTGGGGGTGATGCTCGCCGACGTGGAGCTGATGGGCATTCCCGCGGTGCTGGTGGTGGGCGAACGCGGGCTGGAGCAGGGCATCGTCGAGTATCGCCAGCGGCGCAGCGGTGACCAGCGCGACATTCCACTGCACCAGGTGGCCGCGGTCCTCGACGACTGCCGCCGCCCGGCACCGGCCGGATCGGCGTAGGCCGCGGCCTCGCCGGCAGCGAATGACCGGGGACTACTCTTAAGTTTTCTGTAATATTTCGCCACTATGGTGCCAGGGACCGCCAGACCCGGCACCGGCGCGAGGCGGTGCGGGGCGCACTGCACAGGATTTCATGAATGCGTGGATCGAGTTCGGCAGCCGGCAATCGCCACACCGACGGCAGCGCTCGCGCCACCGCCCACCACAGACCGGCAGCCCTGCGCTCCGGCAACCCGCGGCGGTCGCCGGCGACGATGCAATGCGCCCGTGCCGACGCATTCCGCAGCCGGTGGGACGGCGCCACTTTCCACCCCCAGCGACCACTGCGGCCGAGTGTGCGGCACTCGGTTTTCTGAACGGGAGGATTTCGTTTGCGCCTGGTACCGACCACAACGCGCCATCAGCTGCCCTTCCGCGCCGCCGATTTCGCGACGCTCGCCGAAGCACTCGACTACGCCGCGCAAGGCGCCACCGGCGCCAACTTTTATTCCGGACGGGGTGAGCTGCGGGCGCGCCTGAGCTACCGCAGTCTGCGCCGCGATGCCGTGATGCTGGCCCGCAAGATGCTCGCCCTCGGGCTGAACAAGGGTGACCGAGTCGCCCTCATCGCCGAGACCGACCCCCATTTCCTGCGCTTTTTCTATGCCTGCCAATACGCCGGGCTGGTACCGGTACCGCTGCCGGCGTCGGTCAAACTGGGCGCGCACACCTCCTACGTCGCCCAGTTGCGCGGACTGCTCAGCGGCAGCCACGCCGCGATCGCGGTGGCTTCGCCCGGCTACCTACCCTATCTCGAGGAAGCCGGCGCCGGGCTCGGTCTGCGCCGCATCGCCGAACCGGAGGCGTTCTACCAGTTGCCGGCGGCCGACGACCTGGAGCTGCCGCAGCCCGATCCGGACGGCATCGCCTATATCCAGTACACCTCGGGCAGTACCCGCTTCCCCCGCGGCGTGGTCATACCACAGCGCACCGCCATGGCCAATCTGGCCGGCATCGTGCGCCACGGCGTGAAGTTGGCGCCGGGCGACCGCTGCCTCTCCTGGCTGCCCTTCTACCACGACATGGGCCTGGTCGGCTTCGTGCTGGTGCCGGTCGCCGCCCAGACTTCGGTCGACTACCTCGACACCCGCGATTTCGCCATGCGGCCGCGGCAATGGCTCAACCTGATGAGCGAGACCAAGGCGACGGTGTCCTTCGCCCCGCCGTTCGGCTACGACCTGTGCGCGCGCCGCCTGGTGGCCGGTGAAGCCGCCAGATACGACCTGCGCCACTGGCGGGTAGCCGGGGTCGGCGCGGAGATGATCCGCCCCGAAATCCTCGAAGCCTTCGCCGAGGCACTGGCGCCCGCCGGCTTCGATCGCCGCGCCTTTCTCGCCTGCTACGGCATGGCCGAATGCACGCTGGGCATCAGCTTCTCGCCGCTGTACCGGGGTTTTCGCACCACCCTGGTGGATACCGAAACCCTCTACGACCAGCAGCTGGTGGTCCCGCTCGATGCCCGGCGGACCGGCACCACGCGCGGCCGTTATTTCGTCAATTGCGGGATTCCCCTGCCAGGCTATGAAGTGCAAATCCGCGGCGAGGATGCCCAGCCACTGGCCGAGTATCAGACCGGGGTGATCCATCTGCGCGGGCCCAGCGTGATGGCCGGGTATTTCGAAATGCCCGAAGAGACCCGCGCCGTGCTGGATCCAGACGGCTGGCTGAATACCGGCGACATCGGCTACCTCGCCGAAGGCAGCCTGACCATCACCGGCCGCCAGAAGGACCTGATCATCATCCGCGGCCGCAACATCTGGCCGCAGGACATCGAGCACATCGCCGAAACCCAACCCGAGGTACGCTCCGGCGGCGCCGTCGCCTTTGCTGCCCCCGATGCCGAGGGCGATGACACCTGCGTGCTGCTGGTCGAATGTCGCGAAACCCAGCCCGAGCGGCGCGCCGAGCTGAGCGCGCGGCTGGCGCAACTGGTGCAGCGCGAGCTGGCGCTGGAATGCCGCGTCGAACTGGTGCCGATGCACCACCTGCCGCGCACCTCGTCGGGCAAGCTGTC
>JADLCO010000136.1 GCA_020847115.1 Pseudomonadales bacterium
ACCCAAGTTCGTCGCCGCGATCGACGCCGGGCGCTGCATCGGCTGTGGCCGCTGTTTCCGCGTCTGCGGGCGCGATGTGCTGCAGATGGTGGGATTGACCGAGGACGGCGAAAAAATTCCGGTGGGCGCGGTCGGCGACGAGGACGACGACGAGGAGTACGAGCGCAAGATCATGACCATCGCCAACCAGATGAACTGCGTCGGCTGCGAGGCCTGCTCCAAGATCTGTCCGAAGAAGTGCTACACCCACACCCCCATGGAGGCACCCTGATGACGGCGGCGCCGGCGCTGCGCAGCGAAGGCACGGGGCTCGCGGGGCGGCTGCTGGCCAGCGCCCGCGATCCCGGACAGCCCGAAATCCTGGCGCTGGCGCACGGCATCGCGCTCACCTGGGGCTGGTCACTGGGGCCGGCGGGCGGGGTGCTGGGGCTCGATCGCGAGGCCAGCCGGGCACTGCTCGCGGCGGTGTTTCCCGCTGCGGGCCCGCTGCTCGACGATTTGCCCGCACCATCCGCAGCGGCAGATAGAGATCGCGCCGACGAATTCGCCGATCTGCTCGGCCTGCTCCTGGCGCATCGGCTGCGCCCCAACCGCGACGGCGAGTGGCTGGCGCGCGCGGTGGCCGCGGGCTGTCTCGGCGACAATCACCTGTGGGAGGACCTGGGCCTGCCGAGCCGGGCGCAGCTGTCCGCCCTGCTCGATGCCTGGTTTCCGGCGCTGGTCGCGCGCAATGCCTACAACCTGCGCTGGAAGCGGTTTTTCTACCGCCAGCTCTGCGAGGCCACCGAGATCCGCCTGTGCAAGGCGCCGAGCTGTGGCGTGTGCAGCGACTACGCCGCCTGCTTCGGCGGCGTTGCGGCGCCGGCAGCGATCGGGAGCGCCGCGCCATGAGCGCGCAGCCGGCGGCGGATGGTATTGCATTGTTCGCGCACATCGGCGGTGCCGCCACCATCGACCGCCTGGTGGAGGTGTTCTACGCGCGCATGGACAGCCTGCCCGAGGCCGCCACCATCCGCGCCCTGCACCCGGCGGATCTGGGCCCGGTCAAGGAGGTGCTCAAGCGCTATCTCGGCGAGTGGCTGGGCGGCCCGCCGCTGTACTCGGCCGAACGCGGCCACCCGCGCCTGCGCCAGCGGCATCTGGGCTTTCCCATCGGCGCAGCCGAACGCGACGCCTGGCTGCTGTGCATGCGCGGCGCGCTCGACGAGACCGTCGCGGATACTGCGGCACGCGAGGCGATTTACGAACGCATGGCGGGGCTCGCCGACTGGATGCGCAACCGCGACGGCAATCCCCACGACACTGGCGGGGCGCGGCCCTGAAGCAGACTTCGGCATGCATCCGGCGCGCCCGTGTGGGCGCAAGCCGCAGCGTCGTACCACCGCTGCCGGGCGCCGGCGCTGGCCGATTACTGTCGCAGAGAGTTTGCGGCGATCGCGGATT
This sequence comes from Pseudomonadales bacterium, assembly GCA_020847115.1. GTDB lineage: Bacteria > Pseudomonadota > Gammaproteobacteria > Pseudomonadales > Porticoccaceae > JAGPUQ01. The sequence goes on from JADLCO010000136.1 coordinate 1,444, forward strand.
TGCCGCATGACTGCCATGAACGCCTACGCCACCGTACTCCGCTACCACGAGCGCACGGTGCACCGCTTCGCGGCTTACGCGCGCGGCCCGGAAACCCTGGACTGGGACGCGCAGCCGGCGCCGTTTCGCCGCTACGAGGGCGCCCCGGTGCAGGTGCTGCCGCTTTGCGCCGCGCGCTTCGAGGCGCCGTTTTCGCGCCTGCAACAACCGGTGCAGGGGCCGGCGGCTCAAGCCGGGCCAGACGCGCTCGGCGCGCTGCTGCAGCTTTCGTTCGCCATCTCGGCGTGGAAATCGAACGGCGTCGAGCGCTGGGCACTGCGCGCCAATCCCTCCAGCGGCAACCTGCATCCGACCGAGGTCTATGTGCTCGCCCACGGCATCGCAGGGCTCGCCGACGGCGTGCACCACTACCGCGCCGAGGACCACGCACTGGAACGCCGCGCCGTCTGGCCGCCGGGCGACGGGCCGCCGGGGCTGTATCTGGGTTTGAGTTCGGTGATCTGGCGCGAGGCCTGGAAGTACGGCGAGCGCGCGTTTCGCTACTGCCAGCTCGACGTCGGCCAAGCCGTGGCCTGCGTCGCCCATGCGGCCGCGCTGCTCGGCTGGCGGGTGGAAGAAGCTCGTTTGCCGCACGCGGCACTGGCGCGGCTGCTGGGGCTCGACCGCCACGGTGACTTCAGCGCCGGCCGGCGCGACGACGTCGAGCGCGAGGAGCCCGAGCTGCTGCTGGCGCTGCGCAGCGATCCCGCCGTTCCCGGTGACACCGGCGCGGCGCTGCCGGCACGCACCGAGGGCGCCAACTGGCACGGCCGCGCCAGCGCGATCGACCGCCACCCGATGTACCGCTGGCCGATCATCGACGAGGTGGTCGCCGCGACGGCGCTTACGGACGCCGAGTCATCCGCCGTTGCCGTCGAGGCGGGTGAACTTGCGCGGCCGCCGTTCGAACCCGCCGGCGGCGAGCCCGGCGCGGTGGCGACCATTCTTGGCCGGCGCAGCGGCCAGCGCTACGACATCGATGGCCGTATGCCCGAGGCGACGTTTTTTCGCCTGCTCGGTGCGACGCTGGCCCGGCCCCAGCCGCCGTGGCAGACCTTGCCCGATGTGGCGCACGGCGCGCTGCTGCTGTTCGTGCACCGCGTGGACGGCCTGACGCCGGGTCTCTACCTGCTGCTGCGCGATGCCGCGAGCGCGGCCGCGCTGCCGGCACGGCTCAAGCCCGAATTCGCGGCCGCGCCGCGCGTCGCCGGTTTGGCGCACCTGGACCTGCGCTGCCTCGGCACAGTCGAGCCGGCCGCGCTGCGCCGGGTGGCGCGCAGCCTGTGCTGCCACCAGGACATCGCCGCGACCGCCTGTTTTTCGCTCGCCATGCTGGCACCGTTCGAGCCCGTGGTGCGGGCCGATCCTGCCCGCTACCGCGCGCTGCTGCGCGCGGCCGGCCTGGTCGGCCAGGTGCTGTACCTGGAGGCCGAGGCACTCGGCTACCGCGGCACTGGCATCGGCTGCTACTTCGACGACGAGGTACATGCGCTGCTGGGTCTCGAGGATCGGCAGTGGCAAGTCCTGTACGCCTTCGCCGTCGGCGTGCCGCTGCTCGACGCGCGGCTCGAAACCACCGCGCCCTACGTTGGGCGCGATCTCGCGGCGTGAAGGAGCCGACCATGCCCGAAGGCACCTTCCGCTGTATTCCCGCCGCCGAGGCGCTCGCGTTCATGATCGCGGCCACCGGGCAGCAGCGCCCGTACCGCCTGTTCGACACGCGCGACGCCGGCAGCTACGCGCGCGGCCATCTGGCGCAGGCCGAGCCGCTCGCGGAGCGCGACCTCGGGCAGTGGATCGGCCGCCTGCCGCGTGCGCAGCCGCTCTTGATCTACTGCTACCACGGCCACGCCAGCCAGGTGTTCGCCAAGGCCTTCGCCGACTTCGGCTACACCGAGGTCTACAGCATCGACGGCGGCTTCCAGGCGCTGGCGCAGGCCGCGGACCAGGCCCGCGCGGCGCCGCCGGCCGGTGTCACCTGGTCTCCACCACAGCCATAAACCCGAGGAGTCCCCGCCATGGCCATGACCGCAGCGCAAATCGAAATCCTGCTCAAAAGCGCTTTTCCCGATGCAGTGATCGAACTCACGGACACCGCCGGTGACGGCGACCACTGGCGTGCGCGCATCGTGTCGGCGGCGTTTCGCGGCAAGACGCGCGTGCAACAGCACCAGCTGGTGTACGGCGCGATCGGCCCCGAGATGGGCGGCGCGCTGCACGCGCTGGCGCTGCACACCGAAGTTCCCGCCTGAGCTCACGCCCACCAAGGAGAACCCGCCATGACCACGTCCGCCCCCGGCCCGGTTGCCGAGCACATCGGCGAACTCCTCGCCACGCACGACATCCTGCTGTTCATGAAAGGCGTCCCGGCGGCGCCGCAGTGCGGCTTCTCGCAGGCCGTGGTGCAGGTCATGAGCCAGCTCGGCGTGCGCTACGCCGCCGTCAATGTGCTCGCCGACGACGCGATCCGCGAGGGCATCAAGGCGTACTCCAACTGGCCGACCATCCCGCAGCTCTATATCAAGGGCGAGTTCATCGGCGGCTGCGACATCGTGCGCGAGCTGTTCGCAAGCGGCGAGCTCCGGCAGCTGCTTGCGCAGAAAGGACTCGGCTGAACGCCGCGCGGACCTCTGGAACCACCGGATACCCAACATGAACTTCACCACCCTCTGCACCACCGACGCCGTGCGCGAAGGCGGCATGGGCCTGTTCCAGGTCGGCAAGAAAAGCGTGCTGCTGGTCTGGCCGGCCGGCGGCGAGCTCAAGGCCTACCGCGGCCGCTGCCCGCACGCCGACATGCCGCTCACCGAGGCCAGCTTCGATGGCCGGGCGGTGGTTTGTCCGCATCACCGCTGGGGCTTCGATGCCGGCAGCGGCAAGTGCGTGACACACCTGGTGCGCAATGCGCTGCACCCGTATCCGCTGCGCATCGCGGGCGACGCGATCCAGGTCGACGTCGGCCCGGTGAAGCCGCCGCGCCCGCTGGCCTGACGCCGATGGCGATGCCCGCCGATCTCGTCCAGACCGAGCCGGGGCTGGCGGTGCTGCGCATGGCGGCGCTGCTGGCCGAAGACGACGGCGCGCTCGACGAGGATCTGCTCGACGCCATGGCCGAGCACACCGCGCGCGGTGCGCTGCACGCCACGCCGGCGGCGGCCATGTGGCCGGAATTGCGGCGGGGCCTCATGGCGCGCGCCGTCGCGCATGCTGGCGGCGCTGCGCCTGTCGGGCGCACTCGGCGCGGTGCTGCCGGAAGTCGCGGCGCTGTTCGGCGTGCCGCAGCTCGGCGCCGACCAGGCCGGCGTCGACATCGGCCTGCACACGCTGAACGCGCTGGCCGACGCCGCGCGCTGCGACGCGCCGCTCGAGGTGCGCTTTGCGCTCCTGGTGATGAACGTCGGCAAGTCCGACTCGCCGCCCGAGCACCTGCCGGTGCACTACCGCCACGTCGAGCGCGGCGGGCCGCGCATCGCGGCGATCTGCACGCGCCTCGGCGTGCCGGCAGCGTGTCGGGAGCTGGCGCTGCTCGCGCTCGGCGAATGCGAGCGCGTGCACCGCGTGTCCGAGGTCCGCGCGGGCCCGGTGGCGGCCATGCTCGAACGCCTGGGCGCCTTCGATGCGCCAGAACGCTTCGCAGCCCTGATGCAGGTGTGCGCCTGCGACTACCGCGCCCACGGCGAGGGTTTCGGCCCGATCTATCCGAAGGCCGAGCTGCTGTACACGGCGCTGCACGCCTGTCGGGGCGTGGCAGGCGACGCCGGTGATCTCGACGTGGCGCGCGCGCAGGCGATCGCCACGGCGTTTCGCTCGCAGCGCTGGTCGTCGGCCGGCCATGTCTGACAGCGCGTCCGGACCCCGCCCATGGCCATGAAGTTCTACATGACGCCCGGCTCCTGCTCGACCGGCATCCACATCCTGCTGGAAACGCTGGAGCTGCCGTTCGAGGCCTGGGTGCTCAACCTGCCGGCTGGCGATCACCTGAAGCCCGAGTACCTCGCCATCAACCCGCGCGGCACCATCCCGACGCTGGTACCAGACGACGGCCCGGCGCTCACCGATTTCCGCTCGATCGCGCTGTGGCTCGCGGAGCGGTATCCGCGCGCCAGGCTGCTGCCGGACGAACCGCCGCTTGCGGCGCGCGCGGTCGAGCTGCTCGACTTTGCACTGGGTCAGCTGCACGGCGAGGGCTTCACGCGCATCTTCACTGCCGAGCGCTACCTTGCCGCGCCCGGTGCGCGGGCGCAGGACGACGTCGTGGCGCACGGCCGCGAGATCGTGGCGCAGGCGTTCGCGGCGCTCGAAAAACGCCTGCCGGCCGACGGCTATGCGGTCGGCGAGCGCTTCACCGTCGCCGACGCCGCGCTGTTCTACAACGAGTTCTGGGCCGACAAGGTGGACATCCCGCTGCCGCCGCGCGTGGCGGCGCACTACCGGCGCCTGCGCGCGCTGCCGGTGGTGCGCCAGGTGCTCGCCGAGGAGGGGTATCGTTCGTGACATCTCCGCTGGAGACCCTGTCGATGTGCGACGAAGCCGGCGGGCGCGAACGCTATTTCCTCACCTATCGCGGCACCCGGCTGCCGCTGCAGTTGACGCAGGAGCTGCCCACCGGCGCGCTGCGTCATCGCAACACCTACATCCGGGCGCGCTACGATGGGCTGGACCGCCTGATCCGCTGCGAAAAACTGGTGTACGGGGAAGTCGAAATGATCCACGCCTACGAGTACGATCCCGCCGGTCGGCTGTGCCGCGCCATCATCACGGTCGGCGACGAAGAACCACGGACGCTGTACCTCGACGCGGAGTCTCTCCCATGAACGATACCCTCACCCGTGACATCCGCGTGATTGCCGAGCCGCGCTTCCTGCCCGAGCAATCGGATCCGTCATCCAGCCGGTTCGTGTTTGCCTACCGGATCACCGTGCGCAACGAGGGCGCGGTCCCGGTGCGGCTGCTGTCGCGGCACTGGGTCATCACCAATGGCGAGGGCGCCGTGGAGGAAGTGCGCGGGCCGGGGGTGGTGGGTTGCCAGCCAAAGATCGAACCGGGAAGGGAGTTCCAGTACACGAGCGGCTGCCCACTCGACACGCCGATGGGCACCATGCACGGCAGTTTCCAGATGGTGACCGCGGCCGGGGAGGCGTTCGATGCCCGCATCGCGCCGTTCCGGCTGGTGGTGCCGAACGTGCTGAATTGACCCGGGGCGCGCGGCGGTGGGGGTCGCGCGATCCGGCGGCACGGTCGCCGCTGCTGTTGAACGGGGCTATAGCGGGATGCCGAAATAGTCCTCCTCCGTGCCACCCCAGATCTGATGCAACGCCAGGGCATCGCGCCATTTCGCGAGCTCTTCCGTCTCCGCCGGGCGGTGGGAAATGGCGCCGCCCGGATTTTTGCCCAGCAAAAACGCCTTGCCGTTGCGAATGAAGCGGCCGAGCGCCTTGGCGTCGGTGGGTCGCACCACGCAGCGCGGTGCGCCGTCGACCAGGATGGTGGTTGGCAACATGGCCCGATCTCCCCGAGAGAGGCTGAATCTTCCCGTAGCCGAATCTCTGCGCGCTTCGCTTTCAGCCCGCCGCCCGCATGGCGTGGGCACCGCACTTGCGGCAGGTGTCGAGCACGTCGAAGGCCTGCTCGGTGCAAGTGCCCTGGTTCTGCTTGCAGCCGCGCGCGCCGCACTCGCCGCACCGGTACAGGGTGCCGTTGCATTGCTGGCCGGCCTTGCGCGTGCCGGCGCACAGGGGCTGGTCGGACTTGAGCTGGTCGTAGGCGAGTGCCATGGGGTCTACTCCGTGGTGGGGGATGAACGGCCGCCGAGCGGCGCCAGCGCATAGCCCGCGCCGCCCTCGAACAGCCGCGTGCCGCCGCCCTCGGCGACGGTGCGGCGCAGCTGTTCCGGATCGGTGACCTGCACGCCGGCGAGGTAATCGATGCCGAACTCGGCGAGCTCCGCCAGCCAGGGCGTGCCGGGGCCCATCAGCACCGTGGTGGCGTTGCGGGCGAGCTCCGCCAGCCGCGGAAAGGTCTTGTTGGCAAGGCTGCTTGCGGTCAGGAACACCCAGTCGGCTTCGGGCAGCAGGTACTCGCAGGCCGGGTCCGGCAGGTCGCCTGCTCCCGGCTGGCGCTCCAGTACCACCAGATCCGCGCCGGCGGCCAGTGTCTCGAGGCCCGGGTAGCGGCCGATCACCACCACCCGCCGGCCGCCGAGCAGCGGCAGGAAATGCGCGAACACGGCGAGGTTGCCGGGCCCCGCGCCGACCAGCGGCCGGGCACGGGCGAGCAGGGGGTTGTCCGGGGTGTTGATCACGGCGTTGACGGCAGCGAGGCCCAGGCTCGCCGCGTGTGGGTCCCAGTCGCGCAGCCGGGCGGCGAGGTCCGCTAGCGGCTGGCCCACCAGCGTGCCCGGCCAGGGCAGGGTGCGCGGCGCGGCGGCCGGGGTCATGGCGAGGCCCGTGCCCCGGGGGCTGCGGCACAGCGTCCACACCAGCCCCATCACCACCTCTTCGGCAGGGTCGTCCGCGCCGGCGACGCGGTCCAGCAGCAGGTCGTAGACGGACCACGGGTTCATCGCGGCAGCGCGGCGCGCGGGCGATGTTCAGGCCGCATCGATCGCGCCCCGGTGCAGTGCCCGGATCACCTCGGCGCCGACCTGGTCATCCGGATCGAGTTCGGCGAGCTTGTCGAGCAGCGTCCGGCTCTGCTCGGGGTCGCCGCGGCGCAGGCGGATGAAGGCCAGGGCCTTGAGACTGAACAGGTAGAAGCGCGCTGGGCCCGCGGCCGGCGACCAGGGTGCGGCGGCGCGCGACAGCGCCCGCCAGTCCGCCGCGAACCCGCCCTGAGCCGCGGCCGCCGCCAGACCGTCGCGGGTGGCGGCTTCGGCCTCGGCCAGTCGATTGCGATGGAACAGGAACTTGTAGCGGGCGAAGTGGACCGCCAAGGCGCCGGGATCGGCGCGCGCCGCCTGCTCCAGGCGGCGTTCGGTGGCTCCCGCGTCGGTGGCCAGGCTCGCGGCCGCCTCGGTCAGGGCGGCGTCGGTGGCGGCGCGCAGTGCCGCGCCATCTGCCGGGCGTTTGGCCACCGCCGGCAGCGGCGGATGTTCGGTGCCGGGTGATGTCGGGAGCGGGAAGTGGTTGGCGATGATCGCCGGCAGATCGGCGGGCGTCACGCCGTTGTAGAGCACGCCCTCGGGATAGAGCAGCAGCGCCGGTCCCTGATTGCAGGGGCTCGGGCAGCCCTTGAATTCCACCGCTACGCTGGGCCACAGCCGGCGCCGGTCGATCTCATCGACGACCGCCTGCAGCAGCGTCAGCGCTGCCGCGTCACCGCCACTGCCGTGCGCATGCCCCGGCGGGCACTGCTGGGTACACACCAGGATGCGCGACTGGGCGGTGGCCATGGTGGTCAGCCGAACTTGAACAGGATGCCGAAGCCGCCGCGGGGATATTCCCAGTCGACGTTGCGGAATTCGGTGCAGATCACCCGGCAGGTGCCGCATTCCAGGCAGCCGTCGGTGATCAGCGTCACCGCGCCGTTGCCCTCGGCGGTATAGCAGCCGGCGGGGCAACAAGTGGTGCATTGCTGCGCCTGGCATTGGCTGCGGCACACGTCCGGATCCCGGATCTGGATGTGCGGCCGGCCGGCATCCACCTTGTAGCGGTTCTGAAACAGTTTTTCTTCGACATTCACGCGCATCATTCGAACGCCCTCCACAGGCGGAACGCATCGCCCATCATGCCCAGCCAGCCGCGCCGCCCGGCGAAGGCGCGGCGCACCTCGCGCTCCTTGCTCTTCTTGTCGACACCGTCGACCTTGACCCACTGGTGTGCGGCCAGGGTGATCAGCTCGGGATAGAGCGTGAAGAAGTGCGGACTGCGGTGCAGCGCCGCCGGCAGCCGGCGGTATTTCTTCAAATCCTTCATCACGAAACTGTCGTCCAGCCGCTGCTTGTAGCCGGCCAGGTTGGCGGCGCTGAACGGCTGGCCCGCCGCGTGCAGATCGATGGCGGTCTCGGCGGCCAGTCGGCCCGAGGTCATGGCCAGGTTGGAGCCCTCGCGGTGCACCGCGTTGACCAGCCCGGCGGAGTCGCCGGCGATCATCCAGCCGTTGCCGTAGAGCTTCGGAATGGCGTCGTAGCCGCCCTCGGGAATCAGGTGGGCGACGTACTCCTTGACCTCGGCGCCTTCCAGCAGCGGGCGGATCGCCGGGTGTGCCTTCATCTCCTCGAGCATCACATAGGGCGGGATCTTCTGTGCGGCGAAGTCCGACAGCATGCAGCCGACGCCGATGGTCAGGCTCTCCTTGTTGGTGTAGAGAAAGCCCGTTCCTATCATGCCCTTGGTGATCTTGCCCACCATCTCGATGGCGACGCCCTCGTCGCCCTTCACGTTGAAGCGCGGCTCGATGATCTCGGGGGCGAGGAACAGGGTTTCCTTGACCGCGAGCGCCACGTCCTTGGGCTTGAGCTCGGGGTGGAAGCCGGCCTTGCGCGCCAGCGTGGAATTGACGCCGTCGGCCAGGATCACCAGATCGGCGTAGATGGCGCCACCCTCGCGGTCGGTCAGCACGCCGGCCACGCGGTCGCCGTCGAAGATCAGCTCGCGCACCGTGGTCTCGCAGATCACCAGGCCGCCGGCGTCCTGCACCTTCTTCGAGAACCACTTGTCGAACTGGGCGCGGACGATGGTGTAGCGGTTGTAGGGCGGGCGGTTGAAGGCTTCGGCGCGGTAGTTGCCGCCGACGTAGGCTTCGTCGTCGAGCAGCCAGCCGCGCTGTTCAATCAGGTAGCGCTCCAGCGGCGCGTCGTCGCGGAAGTCGGGAATGATGCGCTCCAGGGCGTCGGCGTAGAGGATCGCGCCCTGGACGTTCTTCGAACCCGGCGTTTCGCCGCGCTCGATCTGCAGCACCGACAGGCCGGCCTTGGCCAGGGTGTAGGCGGCGGCATTGCCGGCCGGTCCGGCGCCGACCACGATGGTGTCGAATTTCTCGTGCATGGCGTGTCTCCCGTCAACCGGCTTTGCGTGCCACCGCCAGGTGTTGGCGGAAGGCTTCGGTCAAGGCCGGCAGAACCTGCAGGGCATTGCCCACGATGCCGTAGGTGGCGAAGTCGAAGATGGGCGCGTTGGGGTCGTTGTTGATGGCGATGATCACGTCGGCGCCCTCCATGCCCACCCGGTGCTGCACCGCGCCGGAGATGCCGGCGGCGATGTAGAGCTTGGGCCGCACCGTCTTGCCGGACTGGCCCACCTGGCGGTCGAGCTCCACCCAGCCGGCCTGCACCACCGGCCGCGAGGCGCCCACCTCGGCGCCGAGCACCCGCGCCAGATCCCAGACCAACTGGAAATTCTCGGGGCTTTTCAGGCCGCGGCCGCCGGAGACGATGATGTCGGCAAACGGCAGTTGCGGCCTGTCCTGGCGGTTGTCGGGGATGTAGTCCAGCACCTTGGTGACGATGTCGGTTTCGATCAGGTGCAGGGGCTGCTCGATGATCGGCCCGCTGCGGCTCTCGTCGTAGCTGGCCATGGGCATCACCCGCGGGCGCACCGTGGCCATCTGCGGCCGGTAGTTCAGGGTGAGGATGGTGCACAGCAGGCTGCCGCCGAAGGTGGGGCGGGAAGCCGCCAGACTGCGGTTCTCGGGGTCGATATTGAGCTCGGTGCAGTCGGCGGTGAGCCCGGTCTGCAGCGTGGTGGCCACCGAGCCCGCCAGGTCGCGGCCGAGCGTGGTCGCGCCGAGCAGCAGGATCTCCGGCTGATGGGCGTTGACCAGCTCGGTGAGGCCCTGGGTGAAGGGCTGGTTGCGGTAATCCGCGAGCACCGGGTCCTCCATCAGGTAGCAGCGGTCAGCGCCGTAGCGGAAGGCCTCGTGACAGAAGCGCCGCGTGTCCTCGCCCGGCGCCCCCATCACCACCCCGGACAGGGGTACGCCGAGCTGGTCGGCGAGCTTGCGGCCCTCGCCCATCAGCTCCCAGGACACGCTGTGCGCCTGGCCGCGCTCGTGCTCCACGAACACCCACACGCCCTGATAGGCGGCGAGTCGCGGATCCAGCTCGACCTTGCGGCCGGCGCGCTTGGCGGGTGCTTTGGCTTCGGTCATGGTCAGATGCTCCCGGTGGTGCCCGCGGAGATGGCGCTCTCCAGGGCGGGGTGTTGCGTGAAGAGTTTGGCGATGAGGGTGACGGCGAGATCCTTGGGCGCGTTGCTCTCGCACTTGATTTGCTCGGCCTTGCTCGCCTTCGGCTGGGGGGCAAACACCTTGCTGACCACGGTCGGCGAGCCCTTGAGGCCGATCTTGGCGACATCCTCGATGCCGGCCGCGGCCTTGTCCCACACCCGCACCGGGTGGCGCGCGGCGCGGAACATGCCGGCCTGGCTCGCAAAGCGCATCTCGTTGGTGCCTTCGAGCATGGTGATCAGACAGGGCAGGCGCGTCTGCAGCACCTGCACGCCGCCTTCGGCGCGGCGCTGGACGACGATTTCGCGCCGCTCGGTATCGACGCGGTCGACCTGGCTGACGTAGGTGAGCAACTGCAGGTCGAGGCGTTTGGCGATGCCGGGGCCGACCTGGGCGGTGTCGCCGTCGATGGTCTGCTTGCCGCAGAACACCAGGTCCACCGCCATGTTGCGGCCGATCTGGCCGATCGCGCTGGCCAGCGCAAAGCTGGTGGCCAGCGTGTCGGAACCGGCGAAGGCGCGATCGGTGACCAGGATGGCGTCGTCGGCGCCAAACGAGATCGCCTTGCGCAGCGCGGCCTCGGCGGGCGGCGGCCCCATGCACAGCACGGTGACCTGGGCGCCGTAGGTGTCCTTGAGGCGCAGCGCTTCTTCCAGGGCGAACAGATCGTAGGGATTGACCACTGCCGGCACACCCTGGCGCATGATGGTGTTGGTCACCGGATGGACGCGGATCTGCGAACTGTCCGGGACCTGCTTGATGCAGACGACGATGTGCATGTAACTGACTCCTCAGTGCCGTTGTGAGGGAAGGCTGGCGCGCAGCCTGTCGAGGCTGACGCGCTGGCCATCGGCGTCCTGGAACACCTTGAACACCTTTTCCCGGGCCGCGGTGGAATGGACGAAATCCTCGTAGGCGCGGACCAGCAGCGCCTTGCAGGTCTGCCCTTGGTCCGGTTCATCCAGAGCCTCGAGCTCGGCGCGCGCCAGGTATTGGCTGAAGCGCTTGAGGATGTGCAGGCGGTGCACCTGCACCACCCCCGGCTCGTAGGGAATCTGGAAAAACGCCAGGAATTCCTCGGCGGCGGAAAATTCCTGCAGGGTGCGCAGCAGCTCGGTCATGGCCGTACCTCGGCAGTGCCGGGCGCGGCGGCGGTGTGGCGCAGTTCAGTGTGGTGCAGTTCGGCGTGGAAGCGGCGCAGCTCCTCGGCTTCCGGCGGACGCTTGGCGAGCTGGGCATGAGTGCGCACCCGCGCCAGCAGCCGCTCGGCCTGGACCCGGGTCAGGGTGATGCCCAGCTCGCGCTGATAGGCGGCGCGCACGGCGTGTGCGCCGGAGTGCTTGCCGAGCACCAGGCGATGGCCGCGGCCGACTTCGGCCGGATCGAAGCTCTGGTAGTTCGGCGCGTGCTTGAGCAGGCCGTCGACGTGGATGCCGGATTCGTGGGTGAACACGCCTTCGCCCACCACGCTCTTGTTGGCCGCCACCGGGCGCCCCGAAGCGGCGGCGACCAGGCGCGACAGGTCGGGCAAGCGGCGGGTATCGACGCCGGTGGCGATGCCGTGCAGGTGGCGCAGCGCCATCACCACCTCCTCGAGGGGCGCATTGCCGGCGCGCTCGCCCAAGCCGTTGACCGTGGTGTTGACATGGGTTGCGCCGGCCAGCACCGCCGCCAGTGTGTTCGCCGTGGCGAGGCCGAGATCGTCGTGGGCGTGCATCTCCAGTTCCAGATCGACATGCTGGCGCAGCCGGGCGATGGCCGCGCGGGTGGCGAAGGGATCCAGCACCCCGAGCGTGTCGGCGTAGCGCAGGCGCCGCGCGCCGCTGGCCTGGGCCCGCTCGGCGAAGCGCAGCAGGAAATCGGCGTCGGCGCGCGAGGCATCCTCGGCGCCGACGCTCACCTCGCAGCCGCGGTCGCGCGCCGCGCGCACGTGGCGGTCGATGGCGGCGAGCACGAAGGCGCGGTCGCGGCCCAGCTTGCGCGCGATCTGCAGGTCCGAGGCCGGGATCGCCAGGTGCACGCAGGTGGCGCC
>JADLCO010000137.1 GCA_020847115.1 Pseudomonadales bacterium
GAGTTCGGTTGTCCGCTGGTGGCACTGTCGCAGCTGAGCCGCAACGTCGAACAGCGGCCCAACAAGCGGCCGATCAACTCCGATCTGCGCGAATCCGGCGCCATCGAGCAGGATGCCGACGTCATCGTGTTCATCTATCGCGACGAGGTCTATCACGAGGATTCCCAGGACAAGGGCGTTGCCGAAATCATCATCGGCAAGCAGCGCAACGGGCCGATCGGCACGGCGCGGCTGGCCTTCATCGGCAAACACACGCGCTTCGAGAATCTCGCCCGTGACTACTTTGCCCAGGAGCCCTGATTCCGTGTATCCATTAGCCTGAGCGACCACCGAGGTAACCGGCGTCATGCAGATCTACAACCGCATTGCAACCCTGCGCCAGGCGCTGGCCGAAGAGCGCGCCCAAGGGCGCACCCTGGCGCTGGTGCCGACCATGGGCAATCTCCACGAGGGCCACCTGCAGCTGGTGCGGCTGGCCCGCCAGCATTGCGACCGGGTGGCGGTGAGCATCTTCGTCAATCCGCTGCAATTTGGCCTCAACGAAGACTGGGAGCGCTATCCGCGCACCCTGGAAGCCGACATCGCACGCCTGGAGACGGAAGACTGCGATTTCCTGTTCCATCCTTCGGAAACGGAGATATATCCCAATGGCATGGCCGACCAGACCCGTGTTGTAGTGCCAACTATGACTGATATACTCTGCGGCGCCAGCCGGCCGGGGCATTTCGAGGGGGTGACCACGGTGGTTGCCAAGCTGTTCAATATCGTACAGCCGGATTGCGCGGTCTTCGGGGTCAAGGATTATCAGCAGCTCGCGGTGATCCGGCGCATGGTCGAAGACCTGTGCATCCCCGTCGCCATCGTGCCGGCGCCCATCGCCCGCGAGGACGATGGCTTGGCGATGAGCTCCCGAAACAGCTATATCAGTGCCGCGGAACGGCCAGGGGTCACCGTGCTCTATCAGGCGCTGTGCTGGTGCCGTGACCAGATCGTGGCCGGCGGCCGCCGCGATTTCGCGGCGCTGGAGCAGGAAGCGGCAGGGCGCATTGAAGAGGCCGGGTTCCGACCCGACTATGTCAGCATCTGCAATGCCAGAACGCTGGATCCGGCTGCGCACGATGATGGGGAAATGGTGGTGCTGGGTGCCATGTACACCATGGGTGCCCGCCTGATCGACAATGTCACCCTGACGCTGGGGTAGGGGGTTAAAGACGTGTTGAGCATCCTGCTGAAGGCCAAGCTGCATCTGGCTACCGTCACTCAGGCGGAGCTCTGGTACGACGGTTCCTGCGCGATCGACAGCGATCTGCTCGACCTCGCCGGGCTGCGCGAGTTCGAGCAGATCGATATCTACAACGTGAATAACGGCGAGCGCTTCACGACCTACATCATTCGCGCCGAAGCGGGCTCGGGCACCATCTCCATGAACGGTGCCGCGGCGCGCCGGGTGCAGGTGGGCGACCGGGTGATCATCGCCACCTACGGTCAGTACAGCGACGAGGAAGCGGCCCGGCACAAGCCCAAGCTCGTCTACCTCAATGCCGACAACACCGTGAATCGGACCGCCAACACCATTCCGGTGCAGATGGCATCCTGACGCGGCCGCGGCGCGGCACAATTTCCAACTCGACAGCGCGGGGGAGCCGATGTCCGAATTTCCCGTCTATCCGGTGCCCGAAGCCTGGCGGCGTGCGGCCTTCATCGATCGCGACCGCTATCGGGAGATGTATGGCCGCTCGATCGCCGAGCCGGACCGCTTCTGGGCCGAGCAGGCGCGCGAGTTCCTGCACTGGGATCAGCCCTGGGCGAGCGTCCGCGGCGGGGACTTCGGTGCCGGCACCGCCACCTGGTTCGCCGGCGGCAAGCTCAACGTCACCACCAATTGCATCGACCGCCATCTGGGCGGACGCGGCGACCAGGTGGCGATCCTGTGGGAGGGTGATGACCCCGCCGACAGCCACGCCATCAGCTACCGCGAGCTGCACGCTGCGGTGTGCCGCCTGGCCAACGTGCTGCGCCAGCGCGGCGTGGCCAAGGGCGACCGGGTGTGCATCTACCTGCCCATGGTTCCCGAAGCGGTGTACGCGATGCTGGCCTGCGCGCGCATCGGCGCCATCCATTCGGTGGTGTTCGGCGGCTTCTCCCCGGAGGCGCTCAAGGACCGCATTCTCGATGCCGATTGCCGGGTGCTGATCACCGCCGATGAAGGCCTGCGCGGCGGCCGCCACATTCCCCTCAAGGCCAACGCCGATGCCGCTCTGGCGCACTGTCCCGAGGTCCATACCTGCCTGGTGCTGCGGCGCACCGGCGGCGATATCGCCTGGTATGCAGGACGCGATCTCTGGTACCACGAGGCAGTTGCCGCCGCGGCGCCCGACTGTCCGCCGGAGCCGATGGATGCCGAGGATCCTCTGTTCATCCTCTATACCTCGGGGTCTACCGGCAAACCCAAGGGCGTGCTGCACACCACCGGCGGCTATCTGCTGCAGGTGGCGATGACCCACAAGTACGTCTTCGACTATCGCGATGGCGACATCTTCTGGTGCACGGCCGACGTGGGTTGGGTGACCGGGCACAGCTATATCGTCTACGGGCCGCTGTGCAACGGCGCCACCACCCTGGTGTTCGAGGGTGTGCCCACCTGGCCCGATGCGTCCCGCTTCTGGCAGGTGATCGACAAGCACCGGGTGACCCAGTTCTACACTGCGCCCACCGCACTGCGCGCCCTGATGGGTGCCGGGGACGAGTTCGTTACCCGCACTTCGCGCCAGAGCCTG
Source organism: Pseudomonadales bacterium (assembly GCA_020847115.1). GTDB lineage: Bacteria > Pseudomonadota > Gammaproteobacteria > Pseudomonadales > Porticoccaceae > JAGPUQ01. The sequence goes on from JADLCO010000137.1 coordinate 2,778, forward strand.
AAGCTGCTCGGCACCGTGGGCGAGCCCATCAATCCGGAGGTTTGGGTGTGGTATCACCGGGTGGTGGGTGACTCCCGCTGTCCCATCGTCGATACCTGGTGGCAGACCGAGACCGGGGGGCACATGCTGACCCCGCTGCCCGGCGCCACCGACCTCAAGCCCGGCTCCGCGACCCTGCCGTTTTTCGGCGTCCAGCCGGCGCTGCTCGATGGCCAGGGCCGGGAGGTCGAGGGTGCTGGCGAAGGCAGCCTGGTGATCAAGGCGTCCTGGCCCGGCCAGCTCCGCACCGTGTTTGGCGACCACCAGCGCATGCTCGACACCTACTTTGCCACCTACCCGGGCTACTACTTCACCGGCGACGGTGCGCGCCGCGATGCCGATGGCTATTACTGGATCACCGGCCGGGTCGACGACGTGCTCAACGTCTCCGGCCATCGCATGGGCACCGCCGAGATCGAGAGCGCGCTGGTGCTGCACGAACAGGTTGCCGAAGCCGCGGTGGTGGGCTTTCCCCATGACATCAAGGGCCAGGGCATCTACGCCTATGTCACCCCGATGACCGGCGTCGAGCCCTCCGAGCAACTGCGCAAGGAGTTGATCGAGCTGTGCGTTCGCGAGATCGGCGCCATCGCCAAGCCCGACATCATCCAGTGGGCGCCGGGCCTACCCAAGACCCGTTCCGGCAAGATCATGCGCCGCATCCTGCGCAAGGTCGCGGCCAGTGAACTCGACAACCTGGGTGATACCTCGACGCTGGCCGATCCCGGGGTGGTTGACGACCTGATCCGCAATCGCCAACCCCGATGAGCGGCACCTGGTCCAACCGATGAAAGCCTTGCGGGTCAGACGCAGCCATGATCTGGCGCACGAAGAATTGCGCGGTCGGGTCGAACTGCTGGCGGTGCAGCTGGTCGAGCGCTATGGCGGCGACTACCGGTGGCAGGGCGACCGGGTGCGCTACCGGCGCCTGGGCGGCGTCGACGCCGAGATCCATTGCGGGAATGACGAGCTGTGGATCGAGATCACCCTGGGCCCGCTGGCCGGATTTCTGCGCGGCACCATCGAGCGCGAGTTGAACGCTGCGCTCGATCGCTACTTGCCGTCATTTTGACCTCAGCGGCGCCCCGGAGCCCGCGCTCAGCCGTCCGCTGCGGGCTGCAGTGGTGCGGCCATGCGCGCGCGATCCCAACGGTAGAGCCGCATCGGCGGGATGTTGAGAAATTCGACCTGCCGCCGCGGCGCGCCCATCACCGGCCGCGCCAGCCGCGCCACCTGGGCGCTGACCTGATAGGCGACGAAGCACCCGCCGGGCGCCAGCGCGTCGGCAATGGCGGCGAGAATGCGGGTCCCGAGCTGCGGGCCCATGGTGGAAAAGGGAATGCCGGAGATGACGGCATCCGGCGCCGGCAGCTGGTGTTCGCGCAGGATCTCGGCCAGGTGCTCGGCGCTGCCGAAGTGTGGAATCAGCCGCGCGTCCTGGACTCGGGTGAGCAGCTGCTGAAAGCGCGGGTTGATCTCGATGCCCACCAGCTTGGCATCCGGCGCCATGGCTCCCAGGATGGCTCGCGTTATCCCCCCGGTACCGGTGCCCAACTCGACGATGGTCCTGGCGCTGGCGACTTCCGCCAGGGCGACGACGCGGCGTTCCATGTACCTGGAGCTCGGAATGATGGAGCCGACCTGGCGGGGATGCTTGAGGAATTGCTGCAGAAACACCACCCGGTCGTCCGGGGCTTTGGCAGAACGCGAGCTCATTGGCGCGACCTCCGTGAGCACGGCTGTTGTAGTTGGGTCCAGCTCTTGGCGTTCTCCCGGCCGCCGGCCCGGAGAACGCCGAAAGTCGCGCCATTGTTGCCCAAAGCCGGCGGCATTGCCTAGCCTGGCGCGTCGCGGCGCTATCATGGCCGCGGTTGGTCCCCGCCCTACCTCGATGGGAAGATTGCTCATGCTTGAATTCGCGGTCAGGTGCGAGGCTTGGGCTAACGTCGTTCGCCGGCTGCTGTGGCTGGGTTGGTTGTGCAGCGCCGCGGCCTGGGCCGTGACCGACGAGCGCTTGTCCACGGAGGCCGAAATCGCCGCGCGCATCGCCGCAGTCCAGGACGACAGCGCATTTCCGCAAGCGCAGCGGGACAAGCTGCTGGCCGAATACCGTGCGGCGCTGGAGTCCGTCCGCGAAACCGGCCGCTACCGGGAGCGCGTCCAGGAACTACAGCGCGAGGTGACCGCCGCGCCGGCCCAGATCCGGGACGTGGAGCGGCGCCTGGAACGCGGCCCGGACCTGCCCGCGCTCGATGGCAGCGCATCCTATGAAACCCTCGACAAGCTGTTGGCCGAAGCCCAGGTTGCGCTCGGCGCCGCCCAAACCCGCGCGCTGGATGCCCGGCACCGGGCCGAACAACTCGAGCGCGCGCTGCCGGAATTGCAGCAGGCGATCAAAGGCGCGCGCGGCGAGCGCGAGGCCGCCGCCCGGCAGCTCACCGCGCTGCAGCCGTTGCAGGCCACGACGGCCGAACGGCAGGCGCGGCAACAGGCCTTGCGCGCGGCGGTGGCGGCCAAGGACGCGCAGCTCGCTGCGCTCAACGCCGAGCTGGAGACCCTGGCGCCACGCCTGGATCTGGCCACGGCACAGCGCCGGCTGGCCGACGCCGAGGTCGAATGGACCGCCGACCGGGTGGCGCGATTGCAGGATCTGCTCAGCGGCCGGCGCGACGACGTGGTCGACCGGGTGCGCCGGGAAGCCCTGCAGCTGACCCTGCAGGCCGATGCCCAGCCCGAGCGGGTCGCTGCCGAAACCCGTGCCAACGTCGCACTGGCCGAGCGGCTCGCGGACCTGATCGCCAAGCTCGGCGAGGTCGCCGACCAACAGCGCGCGCTCCGGTCCCGCGTCGAAGCGATCCGTGAGCTGCGCGCGACCGCCGCCGACCAGCTGGAGATTGCCCAGCTCGGCGGTACCCTGGGTCGAGTGCTGCACCAGCAGCGGCAGCAGTTGCCGAACCTGGTACCGGATGCGGGCGAGCTGCGCCGCCGCGCAGAGGTCATCGCCCTGGCGCGGTTCGCGCAACTGGAATTGCGCGCCGAACTCAAGGCCCACGAACGCGCCGGACCGCAGTTCGCGGACGCCTTGCACGACCTGCCCGCGGCCGAGCGCGAGGTGCTGCGCCGCCAGTTGCGCGAACAGTGGGAGCGGCGCACGGGGTTGCTGAGCCGCCTCGATCGGATGTACACCGCCTATATCGCCGACCTGGGTGCGCTCGATCAGCTGGAACGCGAGCTGATCGGTCTGGCCGGGGATTACGCCGCGCTGCTCAATCGGGATCTGGTGTGGATCGCCGACGCGCCGCGACTTTCCTGGGGCTGGCCGCTCGCGGCGGTCAGCCCGCTGCTGGCGGTCGCCGATGTCGGCCTGTGGCGGCAGCTGGCAGGCGCATTCGCCCAGGGTTGGGAGCGCAAGCCGCTGGTGCTGGCGCTGGCGCTGTTGGCGGTACTGGCCGGGTTCTATTACCGGCCGCGCCTACGGGTGTGGCTGACGGAGCTGGGCGAGTCCGTGGGCGACCCGGATCGCGACCGCTTTGGCGCCACCCTCGGCGCGCTGCTGCTCAGCTTCCTGTTGGCGTTGCCCTTGCCGCTGGCGCTGGGTTTCCTGGCGTTGGCGCTGCGCACTGGCGGTGACGACCTGCTGGCGTTTGCCGCCGCCCTGGCGCGGGGGCTGCTGGATGCGGCGCTGATTGCTCTGGTCCTAGAATTCGCGCGCGTGGCGAGCCGCAGCGGCGGCCTGCTCGATCGCCACCTTGGCTGCCACGCCCGGATGCGCGAAGTCCTCCTCCGATCACTGCACTGGCTGCTGCCGCTGCTGGCGGTTGGTGCGCTGCTGGTCGGGGTGACCAACCTGTCCGGCCACCACGTCGATACCCTGGGGCGGGCGGCGTTCGCGATCGGCGCGGCTGCGCTGTCGCTGTTCATCTGGCGCGCGCTCCACCCCGAGACCGGGCTGCTCGCCGAGTATTTCGTGCAGGCGCGCCGCCATGGCTGGCAGTGGAATCTGCGCCGCCTCTGGTTCGGCATCCTGGCAATGCTGCCGGTGGCGTTCGGCATTCTGGCGCTATCGGGCTACTACTACACCGCGCAGCAGTTGCTGTCGCGATTTTGCGCCACCGGACTGGTGCTGGCGGCGGTGGTGCTGGGCCGGCAGATCGCGCTGCGCGGACTGGCGTTGTTCGAGCAGCGCCTGGCGCGCCACCAGGCAGTGGCGCGCCGCGACGCTGCGCGGCGGCGCGATGAGGAGAAAGAGATTGAGGCCCAGGGTGAGGCCACCGTGGAGGTCGCCGAAGCCCACGAGGTCGACGTCGGCGCCGTCAATGTGCAGGTGCGGGTGTTTCTCCGCGTCGGGCTGGTGCTGCTGCTGGGTTCCGGGCTGTGGTGGATCTGGGCGGAGTTGCTGCCGGCGCTGGCCGCCCTGCGCGAGATCGTGCTCTGGGAATACACCTCGGGGAGCGGCGACAACCAACGGCTGCTGGCGGTCACCGCGGCCGGGCTGGGGTTGGCGCTATTGGTTGCGGTGATCACCTATCTGGCGGCGCGCAACCTGCCCGGGCTGCTGGAGGTCGTGGTGCTGCAGCGGTTCGAAGTCGACGCCGGAGCCCGCTACGCGGCCAATGCGGTCAGCCGCTACCTGATCATCGTGGTGGGTGCGCTGGTGGTGATCAACATGCTCGGCCTGGAGTGGAGCAAGCTGCAATGGCTGGTGGCCGCCCTCGGCGTCGGCCTGGGCTTCGGGCTGCAGGAGGTGGTGGGCAATTTCGTGTCGGGCCTGATCATTCTGTTCGAGCGGCCGTTCCGGATCGGCGATACCGTCACCATCGGCTCGGTCAGCGGCACTGTCACCCGAATTCAGATTCGTGCCACCACCATCACCGATTGGGATCGCAAGGAGCTGATCGTGCCCAACAAGATGTTCATCACCGATCAACTGGTGAACTGGACGCTGAATGATCCGGTGCTGCGCGTGGTCGTGCGCGTCGGCATCGCATACGGATCGGATACCGAGCTCGCCCGGCGCCTGCTCATCGAAATCGCCGAGGCCAATCCGCGCGCGCTCGCCGACCCTGCGCCGCAGGTGGGGTTCATGGGCTTCGGGGAGAGCAGTCTGAATTTCGAGGTGCGGGTGTTCGTGCAGGGTCTGCCGGAAATCCTGCCGGCCACCCACGAGCTCCACGAGGCGATTGATGCGGCCTTCCGCCGGCACGGTATCGAAATCGCGTTTCCGCAGCGCGATCTCCACCTGCGGAGCCTCGATCCCCGGGTGGCGGAACTGCTGCGCGGGCAGGGATTGCCCGCGCCATCGCCCCAGGCGCCGGCCTGATCGGTGCCTGGGGCGGGATTCAGCCGCGGTCCGCGAGGGGAACGATGGCGCGGCGCTGCGCGCCCGTGTAGAGCTGGCGCGGCCGCCCGATCTTGTAGCTGTTGCTGATCATTTCGTTCCAGTGGGCGATCCAGCCCACGGTGCGCCCGGTGGCGAAGATCACCGTGAACATCTCGGTGGGAATGCCGATCGCCTTCATGATGATGCCGGAGTAGAAGTCCACGTTGGGGTAGAGTTTCTTGTCGACGAAATAATCGTCTTCCAGGGCGATCTGCTCGAGTTTCTTGGCGATCTTGAGCAGCGGATCGTCGTCGATGCCGAGCTCGGCGAGGACGTCGTCGCAAGCCTTCTTCATCACCTTGGCGCGGGGATCGAAATTCTTGTAGACGCGGTGGCCGAAGCCCATCAGGCGGAAGGAGTCGTTCTTGTCCTTGGCGCGCTTGACGAATTCGCCGATGTGTTTTTCGTCGCCGATCTCGGCCAGCATTTCCAGCACTGCCTGGTTGGCGCCGCCGTGGGAGGGTCCCCACAGCGCGGCGATGCCGGCGGCGATACAGGAAAACGGATTGGCGCCGGAGGAGCCCGCCAGGCGCACGGTGGAGGTCGAGGCATTCTGTTCGTGATCGGCGTGCAGCAGGAACAACAGGTCCATCGCCCTGGCGAGCACCGGGCTCACCGGGCGATTTTCACAGGGCGTGCCGAACATCATGTTGAGAAAGTTTTCCGCGTATTTCAATTCGTTGCGCGGATACATGTAGGGCTGGCCGACGTAGTGTTTGTAGCACATGGCGGCCAGCGTCGGCATCTTGGCGATCAGCCGGTGCGCGGTGATCAACCGGTGTTGCGGATTGGTGATGTCGATCGAGTCGTGGTAGAAGGACGACAGCGCGCCCACTACGCCGCACATCATCGCCATCGGGTGGGCGTCGTAGCGGAAGCCCGACAAAAACTGCTCCACCGAGCGGTTCACCATGGTGTGAGTAGTGATGATGTTTTCGAATTCGGCTTTCTGGTTGGCGTTGGGCAGCTCGCCGTGGAGCAGCAGATAGCAGGTCTCCAGATAATCCGACTTTTCCGCCAGCTCCTCGATGGGATAGCCGCGGTGCAGCAGGATGCCCTGGTCGCCGTCGATGTAGGTGATCCTGGATTCGCAGGACGCGGTGGCGGTGAAGCCGGGGTCGAAGGAAAAACAATCGTGCTGGGCCAGCGGGCCGATGTCGATGACATCCTGCCCCAGCGTGCCCTTGCGAATCGGGAGTTCGATGGGCGGCCGTCCGGGGACGGAGAGAAGTGCCTTGGACTCGGTCATTGGTTCGGTCTCCACAGCAGCGGACCCGCCGCACAAATTCAGCGAAAAATCGTGTTTACGAGCGGGCAGCGAGCCTAACGCCGTGGCGCGGGAGTTGTCAATTTCGCGCCCCGGCGTCGCGTTGTAATTGGCGCAAGGTTGTTCCTATAATTCGTCGCCGCCGTCGGACCGCTTCTGCCGCGCACCATGCCGCGGCCTTGCTGTGCGCCCGACCCCGGGTTCCTTCCTTCGTCCCTTTTTCACTGTAAGGCAGCGCCGCCGTGAACGATAAGAGACCCGTCAACCTGGATATCGGCAGCATTCGCCTGCCGATAACCGCCTACGTTTCCATTCTCCACCGGGTGTCCGGGGTAGTGTTGCTGGTCCTGGCCGGCGTCGGGCTGTGGATGCTCGATCTCAGCCTCAGCTCCGAGGCTGGCTTCGCCGCGCTCCAGGGCGCCTTGACCGGTTTCTGGGTCAAGCTGGTGTTGTGGGCCCTGATCGCGGCCCTGGCCTACCATCTGACTGCGGGCATCCGCCATCTGGTGATGGACATGGGCATCGGCGAAACCCTGCGCGGCGGGGTGCTCGGTGCGCGCCTGGTGCTGGTGATCAGCGTGGTCCTGACGATTCTTGCGGGAGTTTGGCTATGGCGGTGAAGCCGGTAACGTCGTTCGGCCGCAGCGGCCTCTCCGATTGGCTGATGCAGCGCATCAGCGCGGTGATCATCGCCGTCTATGTCTTGGTGATGGTGGGTTATCTGGCGACTCACGCGGATCTGAGCTATGCCCAGTGGGCGGCGCTGCACCAGCAATTCTGGGTGCGCCTGCTGACCCTGCTCACCGTGCTCGCCATCGCCGCGCACGCCTGGATCGGCATCTGGGCCGTGCTCACCGATTACGTGACCGTGCGCCTGCTGGGGCCAATCGCCACGCCCCTGCGCCTGGCGCTGGTGCTGGGTGCGATCGCGCTCATCCTGGCCTACGTGGTGTGGGCGATCGACATTCTCTGGGGGGTCTGAGGCGATGGCGAAAGTGCATACGATTTCCTTCGACGGCGTCATCGTCGGCGGCGGCGGCGCGGGTATGCGCGCGGCGCTGCAACTCGCCCAGTCCGGTTACAAGACGGCGGTGATCTCGAAAGTCTTTCCGACGCGCTCGCATACCGTGTCCGCCCAGGGCGGCATCACCTGCGCCATCGCCAGTGCCGATCCCGAGGATCAATGGCAGTGGCACATGTACGACACAGTCAAGGGCTCCGACTACATCGGCGATCAGGACGCCATCGAGTACATGTGTTCGGTCGGTCCCGAGGCGGTGTTCGAACTGGAGCACATGGGCCTGCCGTTCTCGCGCACTGACGAGGGCCGTATCTATCAACGGCCCTTCGGCGGCCAGTCGAAGAATTTCGGCGAAGGCGGCCAGGCGGCACGCACCTGCGCGGCGGCGGACCGCACCGGCCATGCCCTCCTGCACGCGCTCTACCAGAACAACCTCAAGAATCGCACGGTATTCCTCAACGAATGGTTCGCCGTCGAACTGGTGAAAAACCAGGACGGCGCAGTGGTGGGCGTCATCGCCATCAACATCGAGACCGGCGAAGTCGTCCATGTGAAATCCCGCGCCACCGTGCTGGCGACCGGCGGTGCCGGGCGCATCTACGCCTCCACCACCAATGCCCACATCAACACCGGCGACGGCGTGGCCATGGCGCTGCGCGCGGGCTTTCCGGTGCAGGACATCGAGATGTGGCAGTTCCACCCCACCGGCATCGCCGGCGCCGGCGTGCTGGTCACCGAGGGCTGTCGCGGCGAGGGCGGCTATCTCATCAACAAGGACGGCGAGCGTTTCATGGAGCGTTATGCGCCCAACGCCAAGGATCTGGCCGGCCGCGACGTGGTCGCGCGTTCGATGATTCTGGAGATCATCGCCGGGCGCGGCTGCGGACCCGATGGCGATCATGTGCTGCTCAAGCTCGACCACTTGGGCGAGGAGGTGCTGCACAGCCGTCTGCCGGGGATCTGCGAACTGTCCAAGACCTTCGCCCATGCCGACCCGGTGCGCGAGCCGGTGCCGGTGGTGCCCACCTGCCACTACATGATGGGCGGCATCCCCACCAATATCCACGGCCAGGCGCTGACCAGCGGCCCCGATGGATATGATCAGGTGGTACCCGGCCTCTACGCCTGCGGTGAAGTCGCCTGCGTGTCGGTGCACGGCGCCAACCGCCTGGGTGGAAACTCTCTGCTCGACCTGGTGGTGTTCGGCCGTGCCTCCGGCCTGTTCATCGAGCGCGCGTTGCGCGAGGGCATCGAATTGCGCGATGCCGGCGAGGACGACGTCGAGGTGGCGATGGCCCGCCTGCGCAGGCTGGAAACCAATGACGGCGAGCGCACCGCCGACCTGCGCCGCGAGCTGCAGACCGTGATGCAGAACCATTTCGGGGTGTTCCGCCGCGGCGACTACATGCAGGAAGGGGTGCGGAAGCTGGCCGCGCTGCGCGAGCGCATCGCCAATGTCCGCCTCGAAGACCACAGCCAGGCCTTCAACACTGCGCGCATCGAGGCACTCGAACTGCAGAATCTGCTCGAGGTTGCCGAGGCCACCGCCATTGCCGCCGAGGCCCGCACCGAGAGCCGCGGCGCCCACGCCCGCGAGGACTTCCCGGAGCGCGACGACGATAACTGGCTGTGCCATTCGCTGTACCTGCCGCGGACCCGCGAAGTCGCCAAGCGCGCGGTCAATTTCGCGCCCAGGACGCGTCCCGCGTTCGCACCCAAGACGCGCACTTATTGAGGGGTCCGCCGCCATGCTGAATGTGAGCGTTTATCGGTACAACCCGGACACCGACAGCGTGCCCCGGATGCAGGATTACCAGATCGACACCGGCGGCAAGGACCTGATGGTGCTCGACGTCATGGAACTGCTCAAGGCCCAGGATCCGAGCCTGACCTTCCGCCGCTCCTGCCGCGAGGGCGTGTGCGGTTCCGACGGCGTCAACATCAACGGCAAGAACGGCCTGGCCTGCGTCACGCCGCTGTCCGAGTGCGTGAAGAACAACCGCCTGGTGCTGCGTCCGCTGCCCGGCCTGCCGGTGATCCGCGACCTCGTCATCGATATGAGCCAGTTCTACGCACAGTACGAGAAGATCCGCCCCTGGCTGATCAACGATACCCCGGCGCCGGCCATCGAGCGCCTGCAGTCGCCCGAGGAGCGGGCCAGGCTCGACGGCCTCTACGAGTGTATCCTCTGTGCCTGCTGTTCCACCTCCTGTCCGTCGTTCTGGTGGAATCCGGACAAGTTCATCGGTCCCGCCGGCCTGTTGCAGGCGTACCGCTTCCTGGCTGACAGCCGCGACACCGCCACCGAGGCGCGGCTCGCGGAGCTCGATGATCCGTTCAGCGTGTTTCGCTGCCACGGCATCCAGAACTGCGTCGCCGTCTGTCCCAAGGAACTGAACCCGACCCGCGCCATAGGCCATATCCGCGCCATGCTGTTGCGCAGCGGCACCTGAGCCCGCAACCGGCGGCGAGCGTTCGCCGCCGGTTGCTACACTGGGACGTGCAACCGACTGCCGATCGAGGCCCGATGTCAGGAGGTCAGATGTCAGACAGCACCGTCGAGCGATTTCGCCGTACCTCCCATCTTTCGGAGGGCAACGCCGCTTACATCGAGGGGCTTTACGAGACCTATCTGCACGATCCCAATGCGGTGTCTGAGCAATGGCGCGCCTACTTCGACGCCTTGCCGCGGGTCGATGGCGTGGTCACCCCCGACATTTCCCACGACACCGTGCGCGCCCATTTCGAACTGATCGGCCGACGCCAGGCAAGGCCGGTTCCCGCACCGGGTTCGGGTGGCGTCAATGTCGAGCACGAACGCAAGCAGGTTCGTGTGCTCGAGCTGATCAGTTCCTATCGCGAGCGCGGCCACCAGAAGGCGCACCTCGATCCGCTGGGGCTGATGGAGCGCGATCAGGTCCCGGACCTCGAGCTGGCCTTTCACGGCCTGACCCCGGCCGATCTCGATACCACCTTTCAGACCGGGCCGCTGTACCTGGGCAAGGACGAGGCGACGCTGCGCGAAATCGTCGCGGCGCTGGAGGCGACCTATTGCGGCACCCTCGGCCCGGAGTTCATGCACATCACCTCGCTGGAGGAAAAGCAGTGGTTGCAGCAGCGCTTCGAGCGCCAGCGCTCCCGCCCCCACTACGAACCGGAGTTGCGGCTGCGCATCCTGCGCCGGCTGACCGCCGCCGAGGGGCTGGAACGACATCTCGACTCCAAGTATCCCGGCACCAAACGCTTCGGGCTCGAGGGCAGTGAATCGCTGATTCCCTCCATCGACGCCCTCATCCATCGCGCCGGCGAATACGGTGCCAAAGAAATCGTCATGGGCATGGCCCACCGCGGCCGGCTCAACGTGCTGGTCAACGTGCTGGGCAAGAACCCCGCCGAACTGTTCGAGGAGTTCGAGGGCAAGAAGGTCCTCAACACCTCCGGCGACGTCAAGTACCACCAGGGTTTTTCGTCCAACGTGATGACTCCGGGCGGCGAGGTGCATCTGGCGCTCAGCTTCAATCCCTCCCATCTGGAGATCGTGGCGCCGGTGGTGGAGGGCTCGAGCCGGGCGCGCCAGGATCGCCGCCGCGACGCCAGCGGCGCGCGCGTGATGCCCATCATCGTGCACGGCGATGCCGCTTTCGCCGGCCAGGGCGTGGTGATGGAAACCTTCCAGATGTCGCAGACCCGCGCCTTTGGCACCGGCGGCACCGTGCACATCGTGGTCAACAATCAGATTGGCTTCACCACCAGCCGGCGCGAGGACGTGCGCTCTACCGAGTACTGCACCGACATCGCCAAGATGGTCCAGGCGCCGATTTTTCACGTCAACGCCGATGATCCCGATGCGGTGCTGTTCGCCTCGCTGGTGGCGATGGACTATCGCTACCAGTTCCACAAGGACGTGGTGATCGATCTGGTCTGCTATCGGCGCCGCGGCCACAACGAAACCGACGAACCGTCCGCCACCCAGCCGCTCATGTACGAGCGCATCCGCCACCACAAGACCACCCGCACCCTGTTCGCCGAGACCCTGATCGCCGAAGGCATCCTCAGCGAACGAGAGTCGCAGCAGATGCTCGATGACTACCGCGAGAGCCTGGATCGGGGCGAATACGTGGCGCACAACCTGGTGTCGGAACCCGACACCGCGCTGTTCGTCGACTGGGCGCCCTATCTCGGCCACGACTGGACCACCCCGGCGGACACCGGATACGACCTGCAGAAGCTGCAGGAGGTCGCCCAGCGCGTCTGCCACATTCCCGAGGGCATCGTGCTGCAACGGCAGGTGGAGAAGATCTACGACGATCGCCGCAAGATGGCCGGTGGCGCGCTGCCGCTGAACTGGGGCATGGCCGAGCTGCTGGCCTACGCCACCCTGCTCGAGCAGGGCTATCAGATCCGCCTTACCGGCCAGGACAGCGGACGCGGCACCTTCTCCCACCGCCACGCCGTGGTGGCCAATCAGAAGGACGGCACCACCTACCTGCCGCTGCAGCACCTGCGCGACGATCAGCCGCGCTGCGACATCTACGATTCTTTCCTGTCGGAGGAAGCCGTCCTCGCCTTCGAGTACGGTTATTCCACGGCCACGCCCAATGCCCTGGTCCTGTGGGAGGCGCAGTTCGGCGACTTCGCCAACGGCGCCCAGGTGGTGATCGATCAGTTCATCGCCGCCGGCGAGAGCAAGTGGGCAAGGCTCAGCGGCCTGGTGCTGTTGCTGCCCCACGGCTACGAGGGGCAGGGCCCGGAGCACTCGTCGGCGCGCCTGGAGCGCTATCTGCAACTGTGCGCCGAGGGCAACATGCAGGTCTGTATTCCCACCACCCCGGCCCAGCTGTTCCACCTGCTGCGCCGCCAGGCGATCCGGCCGCTGCGCCGGCCCCTGGTGGTGATGAGCCCCAAGTGGATCCTGCGCCACCGCCTGGCGACGTCGTCGCTCGAAGATCTGGCCAACGGCGGTTTCGCCACGGTGATCGCCGATGGCCAGGTGAAGGCCGAGCAGGTGAAGCGGGTAGTGCTGTGCTCCGGCAAGGTCTACTACCACCTCCACGAGGAGCGCGAGCGGCGCGCTCTGGGCCAGATCGCACTGGTGCGCATCGAGCAGCTCTACCCCTTCGACGAGGGCCGGCTCGAAGCCGTGCTGCGCCAATACCCCCGCTGCAGCGACGTCCTCTGGTGTCAGGAAGAGCCGATGAACCAGGGCGTCTGGTACAACCTGCAACACCACATGCGCGCCGTGGTGGCGCGGATCGACGACAAACTGTATCTGCGCTACTGCGGTCGCGACGCCGCGGCCTCGCCGGCTACCGGCTATCTGTCCACACATCTCGAAGAGCAGCAGCGCTTCGTCGACAAGGCGCTGGATCTGGCGTCGTAACCGGACTTTGCGAGCAAGGAATCACCACCCATGGCTATCGATATCGTCACCCCCACGTTTCCCGAATCGATCCAGGAGGGCACTATCGCCAAGTGGCACAAGCGCCCGGGGGAGGCCGTCGCCCGCGACGAAGTGCTGGTGGACGTCGAAACCGACAAGGTGGTGATCGAGGTGGTGGCGCCTGCCGACGGCAGCCTGGTGGAGATCCTCAAGGCCGAGCAGGACGTGGTGCATACCGGCGATCTGCTGGCCCGCTTCGCCGAGGGCTCAGGTAGCGGCGTGGCACCCGCGGCGGAAGCGGCCGCAGCCGAGACGGCGGTGGCAGCGCCAGCCCCCGCGGCACCGGCCGGGCCGGCCGGTATCGCCAGCCCGGCGGCGCGCAAGCTCGCCGCCGAGCGCGGCATCGAGCTCGGCCGGGTGGCGGGCAGCGGCCGTGACGGCCGCATCACCAAGGAAGACGTACTCGGCTACCGGGCGCCGTCGTCACCGCCGCCTGCTCCCCCCGCGTCGCGAGCGGAGCCCGGCCCCGTGGCGCTGCCGCCGACCGAGGCCATCGGCGAACTTGCTGCCGGCATCGGCGAGCGCCTGGAGCGGCGGGTGCCGATGACCCGGATGCGCGCGCGCATCGCCGAGCGCCTGCTCGAGGTCACCCGGACCACCGCCATGCTCACCACCTTCAACGAGGTGGACATGCATCGCGTGATGGAGGTACGCGCCCAGTACAAGGACGAGTTCGCCCGTGTCCACAACGGCGTGCGCCTGGGTTACATGAGCTTTTTCGTCAAGGCCGCGGTGGAGGCGCTCAAGCGTTTTCCCCAGGTCAACGCCTCGATCGACGGCAACGACATCGTCTACCACGCCTATCAGGACATCGGCGTGGCGGTGTCGACCGATCGCGGCCTGGTGGTGCCGGTGCTGCGCGATGCCGACAACCTCAGCATGGCCGAGATCGAGAGCAGGATCGCCGACTTCGGCGAGCGCGCCCGCACCGGCAAGCTCGGTCTCGAGGAGATGACCGGCGGTACCTTCACCATCACCAATGGTGGCGTGTTCGGCTCCCTGGTGTCCACGCCCATCCTCAATCCGCCGCAGGCGGCGATCCTCGGCATGCACGCCATCAAGGAGCGCCCGGTGGCTGAGCACGGCGCCGTGGTGATCCGCCCCATGATGTACCTGGCCCTGTCCTATGACCACCGGCTGATCGACGGCCGGGATGCGGTGCGGTTTCTGGTGGCAATCAAGGAAATGATCGAGTATCCCGCCAAGATCCTGCTGCAAATCTAGCAACCAGCCGATGCGAGTCGCTTATGTCCACTACCTATGATGTCATCGTGATCGGGGCGGGCCCGGCGGGCTACGTCTGTGCCATCCGAGCCGCCCAGCTGGGTCTGTCGGTGGCCTGCATCGAGCGCTACCGCGATGCCGAGGGCCAGGGCGCGCTCGGCGGCACCTGCCTCAACGTCGGCTGCGTGCCCTCCAAGGCGCTGCTCGACAGCTCCCACAAATACGCCGAGGTGGTCCACGGGCTGGGGCACCACGGCATCGCGGTCAGCGGCGTCAGCTGCGACGTGCCGGCGCTGATTCGGCGCAAGAACGGCATCGTCAAACAGCTCACCGGCGGCACCGCCATGCTGTTCAAGGCCAACGGCGTCACCGCCCTGTTCGGCTCCGGCCGGCTGCTCGCCGGGCGCAAGGTGGAGTTCACCGACCACGACGGCCAGACCAGCGTGCTCGAGGCCGGGCACGGGGTGCTCGCCACCGGCTCGCGCCCCATCGACATCCCGGTGGCGCCGGTGGACGGCAAGACCATCATCGATTCGACCGGTGCCCTGGAGCTCGATGCCGTGCCCAAGCGCCTCGGCGTGATCGGCGCCGGCGTCATCGGCCTGGAATTGGGCAGCGTGTGGCGGCGCCTGGGTGCCGAAGTGGTGCTGATGGAGGCCATGGACGTGTTCCTGCCGATCATGGATCAGCAGATCGCCCGCGAGGCGCGCAAGGTGCTGACCAAGCAGGGCCTGGACATCCGCATGAGCTGCCGGGTGACCGCCACCGAGGTGCGCCGCGGCAAGGTCACGGTCACCTATCTGGCCGCCGATGGCGCCGAGCAGAAGGAGGGGTTCGACAAGCTCATCGTCTGCGTCGGCCGGCGCCCGGTCACCGACAACCTGCTCGCGCCCGACAGCGGCGTCAACCTTGACGAGCGCGGCCTGGTGTTCGTCGACGACAACTGCGCCACCAATGCTCCGGGCGTGTGGGCGATCGGCGATGTGGTGCGCGGCCCCATGCTGGCCCACAAGGGCTCCGAAGAGGGTGTGATGGTCGCCGAGCGGATCGCCGGGCAGCAGACCCAGATGAACTACGGCGTGATCCCCAACGTGATCTACACCGACCCCGAGATCGCCGCCGTCGGCCTGACCGAGGAGCAGCTCAAGCAGTCCGGGGAACCCTACAAGGTCGGCACCTTTCCGTTTGCGGCCAACGCGCGGGCGCTGGCGGCCGACGCCGGTGCCGGCATGGTCAAGGTGCTGGCCCACGCCGATACCGACCGCGTGCTCGGCTGCCAGGTGATCGGGCCGGCGGCCGCCGAACTGGTGCAGCAGGCGGCGATCGCGATGGAGTTCGGCACCAGCGCCGAGGATCTGGGCATGATGGTGTTCGCCCACCCGACCTTCTCGGAAGCACTGCACGAGGCCGCCCTGGCGGTCAACGGCCACGCCATCCACACCGCGAGCCGGCGCGCGCGGAAAAAATAACTCCACCGGCGATACTCGCATCGAGCTCAACCACCCCCAGCAACGGAACCCTCTATGAACTTGCATGAATATCAGGGCAAACAGCTGTTTGCCGAATACGGCCTACCGGTCTCCAAGGGCGTGGCCGCGGAAACCGTGGCGGAGGCGGTCGCCGCTGCCGCCACCATCGGCGGCAATCGCTGGGTGGTCAAGGCCCAGGTGCACGCCGGCGGTCGCGGCAAGGCCGGTGGGGTCAAGCTGGTCGATTCGGCCGATGGCATTCGCGCCTTCGCCCAGCAGTGGCTGGGCCAGCGCCTGGTCACCTACCAGACCGACGCCGAGGGCCAGCCGGTCAGCCGCATCCTGGTCGAGTCCTGCACCGACATCGCCCGCGAGCTGTACCTGGGCGCGGTGGTGGATCGTGCCAGCCGGCGCATCGTGTTCATGGCCTCCACCGAGGGCGGCGTCGAGATCGAGAAGGTCGCCCACGAGACGCCCGAGAAGATCCTCAAGGCGAGCATCGACCCGCTCACCGGCGCTCAGCCCTACCAGGCGCGCGAGCTGGCCTTCAAGCTCGGCCTCTCCGGTCCGCAGATCGGCCAGTTCACCAAGATCTTCCTCGGTCTGGCGCAACTGTTCCAGGACAAGGATCTGGCGCTGATCGAGGTCAACCCGCTG
Source organism: Pseudomonadales bacterium (assembly GCA_020847115.1). Taxonomy (GTDB): domain Bacteria; phylum Pseudomonadota; class Gammaproteobacteria; order Pseudomonadales; family Porticoccaceae; genus JAGPUQ01. The sequence continues at coordinate 19,275 of JADLCO010000137.1, forward strand.
GTGGTCACCGCCGCCGGCGATCTGCACTGCCTGGATGCCAAGATCAATGTCGACGGCAACGCCCTGTATCGGCAGCCGGCGATCAAGGCCATGCACGACCCTTCGCAGGAAGATCCGCGCGAAGCGCACGCCGCCCAGTGGGATCTCAACTATGTGGCGCTGGACGGCAACATCGGTTGCATGGTCAACGGCGCTGGCCTCGCCATGGGCACCATGGACATCGTGCAGCACCACGGCGGCAAGCCGGCCAACTTTCTCGACGTGGGCGGCGGCGCCACCAAGGAGCGAGTCACCGAGGCGTTCAAGATCATCCTCTCGGACCGCAACGTGAAGGCGGTGCTGGTGAACATCTTCGGCGGCATCGTGCGCTGCGACCTGATCGCCGAGGGCATCATCGGCGCGGTGCAGGAAGTGGGCGTCAAGGTGCCGGTGGTGGTGCGCCTGGAAGGCAACAATGCCGAGCTGGGCGGTGCCCTGCTGGCCAAGAGCGGGCTCAACATCATCGCCGCGACCAGTTTGACGGATGCGGCGCAGCGGGTAGTGGCAGCGGCGGAGAAGGGCGCATGAGCATTTTGATCGACAGCAACACCAAGGTGATCTGCCAGGGCTTCACCGGCGCCCAGGGCACCCTGCACTCGGAGCAGGCACTGGCCTATGGCACCAAGCTGGTCGGTGGCGTGACCCCCGGCAAGGGCGGCCAACAGCACCTCGGCCTGCCAGTGTTCGACACGGTGGCGGACGCGGTCGCAGCCACCGGCGCCGACGCCTCGGTGATCTATGTGCCGGCGGCCTTCTGCAAGGATTCGATCCTGGAAGCCGCCAACAGCGGCGTCAAACTGGTGGTCTGTATCACCGAGGGCATCCCCACCCTCGACATGCTCCAGTGCAAGGTCAAATGCGACGAACTGGGCGTGCGCCTGATCGGCCCCAACTGCCCGGGCATCATCTCGCCCGGCGAGAAGTGCAAGGTCGGCATC
>JADLCO010000138.1 GCA_020847115.1 Pseudomonadales bacterium
GCCGTGGTGCGCAGCCCTTACCTCACGGTCGGCTACTTTGCCCAGCACCAGCTCGAGCAGCTGGATCCGGCGGCCTCGCCCCTCGATCACCTGCGCAGGCTGGCACCGCGACTGGGCGAGAAGGCCTGTCGCGAATACCTCGCCGCCTACCACTTCCGCGGCGAGCGGGTGTTCGAACCCGTGGGCCCGTTCTCGGGCGGCGAGAAGGCGCGGCTCGCGCTCGCCCTGCTCGTGCACGGCCGGCCCAACCTCCTGCTCCTCGACGAGCCGACCAATCACCTCGATCTCGACCTGCGCCACGCGCTGGAGATCGCCCTGCAGGAATACGCCGGTGCGCTGGTGCTCGTCTCCCACGACCGCCACCTCGTCGCGAGCACCTGCGACAGCCTGTGGCGGGTGGCCGGCGGCAGCGCCCAGCCCTTCGATGGCGACCTCGACGACTACGCCCGCTGGCTCGCCCAGCGCGAGCGGGACTACGCGGCGGCGGACACCGCGGCTGCCCCCTCCCCGCCCGGCGGGCCCCGCCTGTCGCCGAAGGAGCAGCGGCGCGCCGCGGCGGAGCAGCGCGCCCGCCTGAAGGACCTGCGCGATACGGTGCAGAACGCGGAGGCCGAGATGCAGAAGCTCAACACGCGGATCACCGCCATCGAACAGGAGCTGCAGGATCCGGCGGTCTACGCCGATCGCAACCGCGCCGCGGGCCTGAGCCGCGAGCAGAATGACCTGCGCCGGCGGCTCGCCAAAACCGAAGAGGCCTGGTTGCAGGCCAGCGCCGCCCTGGAAGCCACGCCCTGACCGGCAACCGCCCGCGCCAGGCTCCCCCCAACGCCGGATCGCTCACGCTAGGAGTCTGGGCGGCAGAAGGGAAATTTCTGACGCGGACGGAGGGATGATGTAGGTTTGTCGGCATGGCCGCGAACTACCTCCCCTACGACCCGCAGCAGATGCTTTTGCTGCCCGAAGCGATCCAGGACTGGCTGCCCGATGGGCACCTGGCGCACTTCATCAGCGACACGGTGGATACGCTGGATCTGCGGGCGTTTCACGCCCGCTATGACCAGGACGGTCCGCGCAACCAGCCGTTCCACCCGGCCATGATGGTGAAGGTGCTGCTCTACGGCTACGCGACGGGGGTGTTCAGCTCGCGCAAGATGGCCCGCAAGCTGCATGAGGACGTGGCCTTTCGGGTGCTGGCGGCGGGTAACTTCCCCGCCCACCGGACGATCCGCGACTTCCGCGCCTTCCATTTGCAGGAGCTGTCGCAGCTGTTCGTGCAGGTGGTGCGTCTGGCGGGCGAGATGGGTCTGGTCAAGCTCGGTACGATCGCGGTGGACGGCACCAAGCTCAACGCCAACGCGAGCCGCCACAAGGCGATGAGCTACGGCCACATGCTCAAGGCCGAAGCGGCCCTCAAGGTGCAGATCGACGTGCTGCTCAAGCGCGCGCAGCAGGCCGATACGGCTGAGCAGAGCGAGCCGGAGACGGACATCCCGGCGGAGATCACCCGACGCGAGGCGCGGCTGGCGGCCATCACTGCGGCGCGACAGCGCCTGGAGCAGCGCCAGCGCGAAGCGGAGATCGCGCGCGGCCGTGGACCTGAGGACAAGCCGCGGGGTGGGCGCTACAAGCGCGAGTTCGGTGTCCCCAAGGACCAGGCACAGGAGAACTTCACCGACCCCGACAGCCGCATCATGAAGCGTGCAGGCGGTGGCTTCGATGCCAGCTACAACGCCCAGACGGCGGTCGATGCTGCGGCACACATCATCGTGGCCGCGGAGCTGACCAACTGCGCCAGCGACGCGGGTGAGCTGCCGAGGATGCTGCGGGCGGTGCGCGATAACCTCCGCCGACTGCCCGCGCAGGTGCTGGCCGATACCGGCTACAAGTCCGAGGCGGTGTTCGAGGCCTGGGCCGACAGCGGCTGCGATCTGGTGGTGGCGCTGGGGCGCGAGGGCAAACGTACGCCGAACTTCGATCCCGGACGATCGCCGCGCACCGTGGCGATGGCCGCCAAGCTGCAGAGCGCGGCAGGCCGCGCCGCCTACCGGCGGCGCAAGTACATCGCCGAGCCGCCCAACGGCTGGATCAAGAACGTACTGGGGTTCCGTCAGTTCAGCCTGCGGGGGCTGCACCGTGTCGCGGCGGAGTGGAAGCTTGTGTGCCTGGCACTGAATCTGCGGCGAATGGCAGTCCTGCAGCCCGCGGAGTCGGGATAGACCCCTCCTTCAACTGACCGCATACCTGCGCAGGCCAGCGCCGACGAGCAAACTTGCTGACAATCACTCAGCTACCCGTTGACCAGCGCCTCAAATTCCTCTGCCGCCCAGACTCCTAGCCCGCCCGCGCCAGACCGCCCGCGCCAGACCACCCACGCCGAACCGCCCGGAGGCGGGGGCCTCCAAACCAAGCGAATAACGAGGAGCGACTTTGGAGGCCCCCGCCGCAAGGGCGGCCTCCGGCGCCAGTGGCCGCCCTTGCGGCGGATACCCCCGGAGTCGCTCCCCGATACTCGCTTGGTCCGGGGGTATCCGCCTCCGGGCGGATCGGCGTTGGGCGAGCTGGCGTGAGCGATTCGGCGTTGGGGGGAGTCTGGCGTGGGCGATTCGGCGTTGGGGGATCGGCTCCTACAGGAGCGTGACCGCTGCCGGGCCGGTGTCGCTCACCAGTCCGTGGCTGCCCACGCCGAGCAGGCGCACCGGGCGCGTGGCGGCCTCCGTGCGCGCGAGCAACGCCAGCGCCCGGCCGGTGATGTCGCCGGCATCCGCCGTGGCCAGCAGCTCGCTGTGGCTGCGCGTCACGGTGGTGAAATCCCCGTAGCGCACCTTGAGGGTCACGGTGCGCGCGCGCAGCCGGCGC
>JADLCO010000139.1 GCA_020847115.1 Pseudomonadales bacterium
CGTCGATGGCCACCGCCGTCAGGATGGCGGCCTTCAGTTCGTTGATCGCCGCGACCAGGCTCGACTTGTCGGTGGTGGTCAGCGCGGTCAGCGTGCCGGTGCGTCCCTTGACGGTGTTGAATTCCTCGGCGACGCGCAGGACGAAGCTGTTGAGTTGGGTTTGCAGACTCATGGTGGGGTTCTCCAGTGGGGGGTAATCAGCTGAACCAGCGGCTGCGAATCACGCGCCGGCCCGTTCTCGGTGTTCCAGAAACAGCGAGGCCACCGCGTTGGGTGGCCTCAGTGGGTTGCTCGATTTGCGGATCGGGGTCGCCGGGCGGCGGCAATCCGATCTGTCGTTCCAGTTCGCGCCAGTGCCGTTCCTCGAAGCGGTCGAGGCCGGCGGCACTTGCCGCCGCGCGGGCATACACGTAGCAGTCCAGGGCTTCGTTGCGCTCGCGCATCTTCTGCCACTCGCGGATGGCAAAGCCGTTGCGGTCGCGCCGGGTGATCAGCTGCTCGGCGCACAGCTGCTGCACGAATTCCGCGTCGACCTTGGGCAGATGCACGAAGCCGGTGGGGTAACGCAGGGTGACGCCGTCCTCCAGCACGTCCGCGCTCTTCCTCAGGTTGTTGTAGAACTCCAGCTTGGCGATGCCGACCGCGACCGAGAACACCTTGATGCCCCGGCGCAGCTTCTTGCCACCCTGCGAAAGATCGACCGCCGTCGGCGTGCCGACCAGCGCAGCGCCCTTGGGCACGCCCTTGACCGCCATCACGCGAGGATCGCGTACCAGCCGCACGAAGGTGTAGGCCTCCGGTGTGGCGAAGCCGGTGTCGAGCGCGAACCGGGCGAGCGGCAACTGAGCACCCGATTCGTGCGACCACGTTTCCGCGATCAGTTCGCCGAGGCGTTTCCACACCGCGTCGCGGGCGGTGTCGCCCATCAGCACGCGGTGTTCGACGAGCCAGGACTCCTTGCCGCGCCCGAAGGCCCAGATCGAGGCCTCGATGCGATCCTTCTGCACGTCGGCCCCGCCGACCAGCAGCAGACCACCGGCAGGGATGCGGCCGATGGGATAGTCCTCGCGCCGCTCGATGAGCCGCTGCCAGTCGGGGGCTTCGCCTTCCTCGACCCAGGTTTCTCCCAGTTCAGTGTTCTTGAAGGTCTTGATGGCGGCTGCCGAACCCGATTCCTTGTTCACTGCGCTCTCCCATGCAGCGGCAATGTCCCGCCAGCTGCGCCAGCCGACTGGGCTGTACAACGACGACAGATGGAATCCCGCCGTCTTGGCTCCGTTCTCCGGCACCAGCGCCCGCCACTCGCCGTGTTCCAGCATCCAAGTCTTGTGCTGCTCCGGGATAGGCTCGTCGCACGCCTCGCACACGTAGGCCGCCGTTTCCGGTTGCCCCTTCTCCCAGCGCAATTGCTCGAAGCGCAGCCACTGCCGGTGCGAGCAATGCGGACACGGCAGGACGTACCGGCGCTGGTCACTCGCTTCGTATTCCCTCTCGATACTGCTCGCGCCGGCAATCGTCGGCGTCGAGACAATGAAAATCTTGCGCCGGGCGAAGGTGCGGGTGCGCGCCTCAGCCAGCGAGATCGCATCGCCCTCGCCATCGACGTCGGACGGGTAGCCATCGACCTCGTCCAGAAACAGGTAGCGCACCGGCATCGAGCGTAGGCCGACCGCGCTGTTTGCGCCCGTCAACACCAGCACGCCGCCGCGAAACTCCTTCGCCAGGATCGTGTTGCCGGCATCACGGCTGCGGGCCGGTGCGATCAGTTCGGCCAGCACCGGCGACTCCTCGATGAGCGGATCGATCCGCTGCTTCGAGTTGCGCTTGGCCATCTCCACGGTCGGCGACACGGCCATCATCGGGCCGGGGGCGTGGTGGATCACGTAGCCAATCCAGTTGTTTCCCATCTCGGTCGCGCCCAGTTGCGCCGCCTTCATGAACACGATCCGCTCCACCGCCGACATCGGCGACAGGCAATCCATGATCGCCTTCAGATACGGTGTGCGGCTGGTACGCCAGCGGCCCGGCTCGGCGGACGCCTTGCTGGACAGCATTCGGTGACGATCAGACCACTCGGACACGGTCAGCAGCGGATCGGGTGTCAGCCCCTCCCGCCAGGCGCGCTCGATGTCGAGCCCGCCCTCGTAATCCGCATCGAGCATCAATCCACCCGTGGGCGAACGTCGCCCAGTTCCTGCAAGTGTTCGCGCACGGCGGTCTCCAGCGCGACGTGCAGGGTGTGGGCATCGACGCCGAGCTTCGCTGCCATCTGCGCCGAGATGCGCGCCGGCCAGTTGAGCCAGGCATCCCGCTCGGCCCGCGCCAACTTGAATACGTGGGCGATGGCCTGGGGCCGGTCGACCAGCTCGCCCTTGAGGCGTGCCAGGCGCACCTTGTTGGTCTGCGCCTTTACGACCTCATTGACGGTGCGGGCCTGCAGCAGCGACGTGCCGCCGGCATTCAGTGCCGGGGCGACCGGCTCGCCGGCAGGCTCCTTGACCGCGACCGTTTCAGCCCGGCGCTTGGTGCCCTCCTTGGGCGTGTCGGAATTCTTCGCCCAGTCCCGGTCGGCCTTGTCCGGATCGATGCTGCCATCGGCCTCCGGCGTGATCCGCCCGGCACGAATGGCCTTGTGCACGGCGGTGTCCGACACCCCTCGGTGCCGGGCATAGGCGCGAATCGACAGTCCCATGATCTCCATCAAGCATTGGTGCGGTTCCGATCAGGTTCAGCTTGGCTTCACGTTCGAACAGCGCGTTCATGTCATAGCCATTAACGACGCCGAAAGGAGACGAACATGCATGCCAACCCCATCGACACCCTGGGAAACAAACTCGGCGATGCCGCCCTGACCCTGCTCGTCCGCCTGTATCCGGACGTCCGGAACGCCACCAGCGCCCAACTGGACGCCGCCTGCGCGGCGATGCGTGCCCAGGCCAAACCGGTGGTCGACGAACTCCTCGACGATGCGCGCGACGCCCCTGCGGTGGCGCACCTCGCGTTTCAAACCGCCGCATTGACCCTGGCGCACAAGGGCATCCGGGTGCTTCAGGCGGCCCGGAAATAGATCTGCGAATCCAGGCAAGAAGCGCTTGGCTTCTCTTCGGAACAGCGCGTTCATGCCATCACGATCAACACCCGCCAAGGAGCAGGCTATGAACACCAAGCAAAGTATCGAGACCATCGTCACCGACACCAACGGCCGCCTGCGCGGCGTGATGGGCATCCAGGTCGAGTTCCACAAGGGCGGCCCCTGCGAAGTCATCCACGCCGGCCAGACCTACCACGCCACCGGCAAGGAAGGCGCCCACATGACGACCGGCAGGCTCACGCGCGAGATGGCCACCGATGACGACGCCCGCCTCTGGATCGCCCTGGACGGTTCGCACGTCTGGGAAGACTGAATCTCAACCACCACTGCAAGGAGATCGACATGACCACCAGCATCAAACTCACCGACACCCAGCGCCAGGTCCTCGAACACGCCGCCGATCAGCCAGACGGCCGCCTCACCTGGTTCCCTGACAACGTCAAGGGCGGCGCCCGCCAGAAAGTCCTCGATGGGCTGTTCAACAAAGCCCTGATCACCCGCGACGACACCGATTGGTTCGTCGCCGCCGAGGGCTACGACGCCCTGGGGCGCGCCCGCCCCACCCCGGCCACCCTTCACCCCGACCCCGAGGTCGAGGCCGCCGTGTCGGCCGCAGAGGCCAACTGGGCGCAAGAAAAACAAGAGGCGGCCAAGCGACTGCTCAAGGTCGGCGTCGAAGGCAAGCCCCGCACCCGCGAGAACAGCAAGCAGGCCACGGTGATCCAGATGCTGCAACGCACGGAAGGGGCCACCATCAACCAGATCTGCACGGCCACCGGCTGGCAGGCGCACACGGTGCGCGGCACCTTTGCCGGAGCCTTCAAGAAAAAACTCGGGCTCACCATTACTTCGGACAAAAC
>JADLCO010000140.1 GCA_020847115.1 Pseudomonadales bacterium
CGGCTCGGCATCAGCCCGCGCACGCTGCGCTACAAGCTGGCGCGCATGCGCGAAGCCGGCGTGCCGTGCTCGGTCTAAGGCCACCGGAGAACCCGACATGATTCAGAACGATATCGCCCAGGTGCTCGCCCAGATGCGCAATCTGACGACCACCGGTGCCTGGTCCGGCACCGCGCCAAGCGGCGTGAACGGTGCCGGCAAGCCAGATTTCTCAACGCTGCTCGCGCAGTCGATCGGCGAGGTAAACGACGTGCAGCAGCAGGCCCGGCAGCTGACGGAACAGTTCCAGCGCGGTGAGCCCGGCACCGATCTGGCGCAGGTGATGGTGGCCATGGAGAAGGCCAGCGTGTCGCTCGAGGCATTGAAGCAGGTGCGCAACAAGCTGGTGGATGCCTACCAGGAAGTGATGCGCATGCAGATCTGAGTCGTGCGGGTCCGCTGACCCGTGGCGGCGTCTTGGATTCGAGCTGGAGGAGCGATGGCGAGTTTGTTGCGGGCCGAAGCCGCACAGGGTTTTTTCCGCCTGCCGGTGGTGCGCCAGGTCGGGCTCATGCTGGGGCTCGCCGCCAGCGTCGCCATCGGCATGGCCGTGGTGCTGTGGTCGCGGGAGCCGGGTTACGGTCTGCTCTACGGCAACCTCGCCGACAAGGATCTGGCCGAGGTCGTGGGCATGCTGCAGCGCGATCAGATTTCCTATCGCATCGACGATGCCAGCGGCGCCTTGCTGGTGCCGAGCAGCGAACTGCGCACGGTGCGCATGAAACTCGCGGCAGCGGGTCTGCCCAAGGGTTCCGACGTCGGTTTGGAGCTGCTGCAAGGGGAACAGCAGCTGGGCACCAGCCAGTTCATGGAGCAGGCGCGCTATCAGCACGCCATCGAGGTGGAGCTGGCGCGATCGATCGCCAGCTTGCGCAATGTGCAAGCGGCGCGCGTTCACCTGGCACTGCCCAAGCCCAGCGTGTTCGTGCGCCGCACCGACCAGCCGAGCGCTTCAGTGGTATTGGAGTTGCGCGCCGGCAGCCAGCTCGACGAAGGCGAGGTCGCCGCGGTGGTCCACCTGGTGGCGGCCAGCGTGCCCAGCCTGAATCCGGCGCAGGTCACGGTGGTGGACCAGCACGGTCGCTTGCTCACCGTGCCGGCGGAGACCGGGGAGCTGAGTCTCTCCGCCGGGCAATTCGACCAGACACGCAAGCTCGAGGAGACCTATGTGCGCCGCATCGAGAGCCTGCTGGCACCGGTGGTGGGCTATGGCGGCGTACGCGCCCAGGTCAAGGCAGACATTGACTTCACTCGTCAGGAAGCCACCGAGGAGAACTATGTTCCCGATCCGGTGGCGATCCGCAGCGAGCAGCTCATGGAGGAGGCAGGCGGCGACGGTACCGGTGGCGTGCCCGGCGCCCTTAGCAACCAGCCGCCCGAAACCGGGCGAGTCGATCCCCAGTCCCAGGCGCCGGCCCCCGCCCAGGGCGACCGCGCGGCCACTGCTGTCGCTGCCCAAAGTGCTGCCGATGGCGCGGCCCCGGCCGCCGCCCAGGAGCGGCTGCGCAGCCGGCAGTCGACGCGCAACTACGAACTCAATCGCACCCTCAGGCACACCCGGGACGGTGGCGGCCGGTTGCGGCGGCTGTCGGTGGCGGTGGTGGTGGACGATCGGCTGCTGCCCGACGCCGAGGGCGTGGTGCGCCCGGTCCCGCTCAGCGACGCGGAGCTGGCCCGCCTGACGGCGCTGGTCAAGGACGCGGTTGGCTTCGATGAAGCCCGGGGCGATCGGGTCAGTGTAATCAACCAGGCGTTCGTGAAACCCGACCCGGTGGCGCCCGCCGCGGAGCCGTTGTGGGAGCAGCCCTGGGTGATGGATCTGGGCAAGCTGTTGCTCGCCGGGCTGGCGTTGCTGTTCCTGGTGTTCGGGGTGTTGCGGCCGGTGCTGAGCGGGCTGGTGGAGCGCGGTACCGGCCCCGCGGCCCCAGCCCCTGCGCCGGCTCCGGCACTGGCGTTGCCGGGCGATGCGCGGGAACCGGAGGAGGATCGCCTGGCGCTCAGCCGGGCGCCGCCGGTGCCGCAGCTCGGCGCGCCGGCCGCCCCGGCGCGTGATGCGCTGGAACGGGCGCGCTCCGCGGTCGCTGAGGATCCGGCGCGGGTCGCGCAAGTGGTGAAAGCCTGGGTGGAAGCAGATGGCTGAGTTGAATCTGACCGGCGCCGAGCGCGCCGCGATCTTTCTGATGAGCGTCGGCGAGGTCAACGCCGCCGCGGTGTTGAAGCTGATCGGGCCCAGGGAGGTGCAGAAAATCGGCTCGGTCATGGCGGGGCTGAAGAATGTCTCCCGCCAGCAGGTCGAGACGGTATTGGCGGATTTTTCCGCCGCGGTGGACGAGCACACCAATCTGGGCATCGGCAGCGAAGAATACGTGCGCAAGGTGCTGGTCAATGCGCTGGGCGAGGACAAGGCCAGCGGACTCATCGATCGCATCCTGCTTGGCCGCAATTCCAAGGGTCTGGAAGCGCTGAAGTGGATGGAGCCGCGCGCCATCGCCGAGGTCGTTCGCCTCGAACATCCGCAGATCATCGCCATCGTGCTCGCCTACCTCGACAGCGATCAGGCAGCGGCAGTGCTGCAATTTCTACCCGAGCACGTGCGCCCCGATGTGCTGATGCGCATCGCCTCCCTCGACGGCATCCAGCCCCAGGCGCTGCACGAGCTCGACGACGTTCTCGAGCGCCAGTTCCAGGGCAACGCCAATGTCAAGGCATCGTCGGTGGGCGGACCCAAGGTGGCCGCGGACATCCTCAATTTCGTCGACGGTTCCGTCGAGGCCAAGATCATGGAAAGCATCGGGCAGACCGATGAGGTGCTCGCTGGGCGCATTCATGAACTGATGTTTGTGTTCGCCGATGTGGCGCAGATCGATGCGCGCGGCATCCAGCTGCTGTTGCGGGAGGTGAGCTCCGATACCCTGACCCTCGCGCTCAAAGGTAGCGACGATGCCGTCAAGGAAAAGATTTTCGCCAACATGTCCAAGCGCGCCGCGGAAATGCTGCGCGACGACCTGGACGCCAAGGGTCCGGTGCGGCTGAGCGACGTCGAGGCTGCGCAGAAGGAGATCCTGGCGGTGGCACGCCGACTCGCCGACAGCGGCGTCATCGCGCTGGGTGGCCGCGGCGGCGAACAGTTACTCTGATGGATCGGCAGCCGTGAATCGCGACGCCGCGATCGGGCCGGACGCCGGGGGCTGGCAGTCCTGGCCTTCGCTGCGGGCACCCCAGCCCGCGGCGCCGGTGCCCGCGCCACCGCTCCAGATACCCCCCACCGAGGACCTGCAGGCGCTGCGCGAGCGCGCTTATCGCGAGGCCTATGCCGCCGGCCTGGAAGCCGGGCGCGCCGCCGGCAGCGCCGAGCTGGCCGCCCGGGCGGTGCAGCTCGAAGTGCTGTGCGCTGCTCTGGCACGCCCACTGGCGGAGGTAGGCACGGTCCTGGAAGCGGAGCTCGCCGCGTTGGTGACCACCCTGGTGCGCCATCTGGTGCGCCGCGAACTACGCGCCGACCCCAGCGTCATCGTCGCCGTGGTGCGCGACGCCGTCGCCTTGTTGCCGGTCAGTCAGCAGCGACCCCGCATCCACCTTCACCCGGATGACGCGGCGCTGGTGCGCGAACTCCTGCATCTGGAGGGCGAGGAGCGGGCCTGGAGTCTGGTCGAGGATCCTGCCGTCACCCGTGGCGGCTGCCGGGTGCGGACCGAGGATTCGGCGGTCGATGCCACCCTGGAGACGCGTCTCGCCCGCCTCTGTGCAGCGGTGCTGGGTGGCGAGCGCGCCGGCGAGGTCGCCGCGTGATCACGGCTCCGGGCGCGGCCGCGATCGCCTACTTGAATGCCTGCCGGGAGCGCGCCGGGCAGCCACCGCGACTGGTGGTCGAGGGCCGTCTGAATCGGGTGGTGGGCTTGACCCTGGAGGCTGTAGGCGTGCAGGCGGCAATCGGCAGCCGCTGCCGGGTGCTGGGTACCGACGCCACGGAGCTGGAGACTGAGGTGGTGGGCTTCGCCGGCGACCGCCTGTTTCTGATGCCGATCGGCGATCTGCAGGGTATCGCGCCCAATGCCGCGGTGGTGCCCACCGGCCATTGCGCCCAGGCGCCGGTGGGCGAATGCCTGCTCGGCCGAGTGATCGATGGCGCCGGCCGGCCGCTCGACGGCAGAGGGCCGCTGCACAATCGCACCTGGGCGCCCCTCAACGGTCGCCCCATCCAGCCCCTGGCGCGCGCACCCATCCGCGAGCCGCTGGACGTCGGGGTGCGCGCCATCAACGGCCTGCTGACCGTCGGCCGTGGCCAGCGCATGGGATTGTTTGCCGGTTCGGGTGTGGGCAAGAGCGTGCTGCTCGGCATGATGACCCGTTACACCACCGCCGAGGTGGTGGTGGTCGGCCTGATCGGCGAGCGCGGCCGCGAGGTCAAGGAGTTCATCGATACCATTCTGGGCGAAGCCGGGCTGGCGCGCGCCGTGGTGGTCGCCGCGCCCGCGGACAGCACCCCGCTGATGCGACTTCAGGGCGCGCTGCTGTGCACCGCCATCGCCGAACACTTCCGCGACCAGGGACGCCAGGTGCTGCTGTTGATGGATTCGCTGACCCGCTATGCCCAGGCCCAGCGCGAGCTGGCGCTGGCGATCGGCGAGCCGCCGGCCACCAAAGGCTATCCGCCCTCGGTGTTCGCCAAGCTGCCGCATCTGGTGGAGCGCGCCGGCAACGGCGAGCGCGGCGGCGGTTCCATCACTGCCTTCTACACGGTGCTCGCCGAGGGCGATGACCAGAACGATCCCATCGCCGATGCCGCGCGCGCCATCCTCGATGGCCATGTGGTGCTGTCGCGGCGCATCGCCGAGACCGGCCACTATCCGGCGATCGACATCGAGGCCTCCATCTCCCGGGCGCTGCCGGAGATCACCAGCCGCGCGCAGCAGGCCGAGATCCTGCGCTTCCGGCAGTGGTTTTCGGCCTATCAGCAGAACCGCGATCTGATCGCCATCGGCGCTTACCAGCCGGGCACGGACCCGCGCATCGACGAGGCCATCCGCATGCATCCCGGGCTGCTCGATTTCCTGCGCCAGAGCATGCACGAACCCGTGGACCTGGCCACCAGCCTTAGCCAATTGCACACCATCACCGAGGGCGGATCATGACGCGCTTGCGGCGCCTGGAACCCATCCTTCGCCTCACCGAGGAGCGCGAGCGCGCCGCGGCGCGGGCATTCGCCGCAGCGCGCGCGCGGCAGACCGAGGAGGAACGCCGCCTGCAATTGCTGCGCGACTACCAGACCGAATACCGGGAGCGCTTCCGACAATCTGGTGCCGGCGGGGTGACGCCCCGACAATTGGCCGAGCACCGCGCCTTTCTGGAACGTCTCGATCTCGGCTTGCGCCAGCAGCAGGAGCTGCTGGCCAAGGCGTGCGCCCAGTGCGCAGCTGCCCAGGAAAGCTGGTGGGCGGCGATCCGCCAGCGCGATCGCCTGGCGGTGATGCGCGCCCGGCTGCACCGCGAGGCGCAGCAGATCAGCGAACGCCGCGAGCAGCGCGAAAGTGACGAGCGCGCTGGGCGGATGGTCTGTCGCACCGCGGACTGATGTTTGGCACGGCAGTTGCCAAGCCTTAGCCGTCCTGATCCGTCGGAAACCCCGTGCATGGCGAACCTGCCCCCCTTGCCATCGAGCTCGCCCCCCAATTCGCCCCCGGTTCGCGCGGACGAAACCGCGGCGAAAGTGCCGGCGGCCGGCACCGGCGAGAGCTTTCCGCGCCTGCTCGCACAAGCACCCGATGCGCGATCGGCCGCAGCGGATGCCGGAACATCGCCCCCGGCGGGCGCGGCCCCGGACCTGCCGTCGGCAACGGCGGACGGCAAAGACTTGCCGCCGGACGCCGCCGAGTCGCCGCCGTCCGCTGACGCAGGCGAGGTCGTGGTCGTCCCGGTGGCCCTGCCGCCGGGGCTGATCTGGTCGCCGCCCGCGCCCCGAGAGCTGGTGGCGGCGGATGGCGCCGCCGTGGCCGCGGCGGCGGCAGCTCCCGGCCAGCCGGTCGGACCGGTTGCCGGCGACCCCGGACTTGCGGCCGTCGCGCCGCCATCAGCGTTTCCGGGCGCGCCTCTGCCTCTGCCTTCGGCGCCGGCGTCCTCCGCGGCAATGGTCCCCGCTGCGGCGCCAGCGGGGCTAACCGCACCGCCCGCCGAAGCCTTGGTCGGCGGGGAAGCAGGGGGCCCACCATTGCCATCGGGAGCGGAATCCCTGCTCGACAAGGCGGTGGCGGGGCTGGACGCTCTGGAACTCGGCGCCGTCGCGCGTCCCCTCCCGTCGCCCGCCACGGCCGCGGCTGCGACGCAGGCACCACCGACCGCGAGCACCGCACTGCACTTGCCGGTAGGCCATGCCGACTGGGATCGCGAACTGGGCGCGCGGGTCCTGTGGGTGGTGCGCGATCAGCTCCAGCACGCCGAACTGCGCCTCCACCCCGCCCATCTCGGGCCCCTGGAAGTGCGCCTCGCGGTCCAGCCCGATCAGGGCGTCAGCGTCCAGTTCCTGAGCGCACACGCAGCGGTGCGCGACGCGGTGGAAGCCGCGCTGCCGCGGCTGCGGGAGCTGTTCGCCGAGGGCGGCTTGACTCTCGCTGATGCCAATGTCGGCGCCCGCTCGGGTTCCGGCCAGGGCGGCGAGCGGCAGCCCGCGGCCGCACGGGAGCGCCCGGCCGTGGCCGCGATCGCCGAGGTGACGGCGGGCGGCGCGCCTGCCGTCGGGCTGGTCGACTTCTTCGCCTGAGCCGACTTCCGCACTGCTCCCCGCCGCGCGATCCCGGCCGGCTGCTCCGGCCGCGGCCGATCAGAACCTCGACGCCCACAATGCCCTGGTCGGCGCGTTGCGGAGGAGCGACGGAGTTCTGCCGCTCCCGTGGCGGTGCGTCAAAACCACGTCAGCAGGCGAGTGGCTCAGACGCTCGTTAGAAATGCAACGTATTGAATTAATTTCAGAAAAATAAATTTTTTAGATTGGCATGCAGGTTGCTTTTCTGTAGGGCGCGGCGCCGTGCGCCCAGGCCGGCAACGGCTGGGTCCGGGCCGCGGCGAGCTTTCCTGCCATTGCCCGGAGCATGCTGTCTATGGCCACAACTGCTTTCGATGACGCCGATCGACCCGCGTCTGCTGCCGTCCCTGCCGCCAAAGCCGGAGGGCGGCCCTGGCTGTTGATCGGTGTCGTGGTGCTTCTGTCCGTTGCGCTCGCGGTGACCGGCACCCTGTTGTTCGTTAGCGGCGACAAGGCGGATGTCAAGGATCCTGCCGACGCGGCCGCTGCCGGGGGTCACGGCCACGCGAAATCGGGTGCCGATGCCACCAAGACACCGCTGTATCTCGAGGTTGTCCCGCCGTTCGTGGTCAATCTCAATGAGGCGGGGGCGGTGCATTTCCTCCAGGTGGAGGTGTCGCTGATGGCCTACGACCAACCCACCCTGGACAAGGTCCGGGAGCAGTTGCCGCTGATCCGGCATCATCTGGTGTTGCTGTTTGGCGATCAGACCTTCGCCGACATCCGCTCCCAGGAGGGCAAGGTCGAGCTGCAGGGGAAGGCCCGAGAGATCGTGCGTGAAGCTCTGACCAAGGCGGTCGGCGCACCCTTGGTCGAAGACGTGTATCTGACCAGCGTCGTCGGCCAATAGGCGAGGCCGAGAGATGAAAGTCGACGAGGTGCTTTCCCAGGAAGAAATCGATGTGCTGCTCCACGGCATCGACCGGGGCGCGGTACCGACCACGGACCGCGCTCCCGGCGACGGTGTACAACTGTTCGACTTCGCCAGCCAGGACCGCATCGTCCGCGGGCGCATGCCGACCCTTGAGATCATCAACGAGCGCTTCGCCAGACAGCTGCGCATTTCGCTGTTCAACATGCTGCGGCGCAACCCCGAAATCGGCGTCAGCGGCATCCAGTTAGTCAAGTTTGCCGAGTACATCCACTCTCTCTACGTGCCCACCAGCCTCAATCTGATTCGCGTCCGGCCGCTGCGCGGTACCGGCTTGATCGTGATCGATCCGATGCTGGTGTTCCGCGTGGTGGATAGTTTCTTTGGCGGCAACGGCAAGTTTTACAGCCGCATCGAGGGACGCGAATTCACGCCTACGGAAAGCCGGGTGATTCATATTCTGCTCGACGCCATCTTTCGTGATCTGCACGAAGCCTGGGCGCCGGCGGCGAACCTGGAATTCGAGTACATCAATTCCGAGGTGAACCCCCAGTTCGCGAACATCGTCAGCCCCTCTGAGGTGGTGGTGGTGTCCACCTTTCATGTGGATCTGGACGGCGTTGGCGGCAATCTCTACGTGACCATGCCTTACGCCATGATCGAGCCGATCCGCGACGTCCTCGATACCGGCTTGATGAGCGACCGCTCCCAGGCCGACGGGCGCTGGAGCGAATCCCTGCGCGAGGAATTGCAGCAGGCACCGGTCGAAATCAAGGGCGTGCTCGCCGAATTTCCCCTCAGTCTGCGCCGTGTGCTGGCGCTGCAAGCGGGCGACGTGATCCCCATCGAACTGCCCGACGAGGTCACGCTGTGCGTCGAGGAGGTGCCCAGCTTTCGCGGCGAAGTCGGCAGCCACAGCGGGCAACTGGCGGTGAAGATCGCTGGACGCATACCCCGCCGCCCGGCCCGCAACCTGTCCACTACTGCTGCCACGCCATGAGGTAAACCGATGAACGACCACCCGGACCTGGAAGCACAAGCCCCTGATCAGCAGGCCGCGGCCGACGCATTGGCTGCGGCGCTGGCCGGGGAGCACGATGCAGGCGCACCCGCCGGTAACGACTGTCGACCGGCAACGCTGCCGCCGCTCTCCGGGGCACCGGTCTCTGCCGGGGAGATGAACCTGGACGTGATCCTCGACATTCCGGTGACGCTGTCGATCGAACTGGGCCGCACCCGGGTGCCGATCCGCAACCTGCTGCAGCTCAATCAAGGCTCGGTGGTGGAGCTGGACCGCATCGCTGGGGAGCCCCTCGACGTGCTGGTCAACGGCACCCTGATCGCCCATGGCGAGGCGGTGGTGGTGAACGAAAAATTCGGCATCCGGCTCACCGACGTAGTGAGTCCGTCGGAGCGCGTCCGGCGGTTGAAGTAGAGGGCTGGCGATGAGAGCAGTGATTGCAGCGGTGGTGGCACTGGCCGCCGTCGGCACCTTGGCGCCGACGGCGCTGGCCGCGCCGGAGAGCGTCGCGGCACCAGCGATCGGCGCTCCGCTCGGGGTGGCGGGCATCGCGCAGTTGGCTGCCGGTCTCGGGTTGGTAGTGGCGCTGATCGCGGGCCTGGCCTGGGCGCTGCGCCGGCTCGGCGGGGTGCCGGCCGCGGGCCGCGGCCCGCTGCAAGTGCTCGGCGGGCTGTCCGTGGGTGCCCGCGAGCGGGTGGTGCTGCTGCGGGTGGGCGATCGGCAGTTGCTGCTCGGCGTGGCGCCGGGCCGGGTGCAGACGCTCCAGGTGCTGGAGCCCCCTCTGGCGCTGCCTCCGGCGTCGGGCGACGGTTTCGCGGGCCGGTTGCAGCGGGTGTTGTCCGGGGGTGAGCGGTGAAGGCAGCTCGCGGCGCCCTAACCATCGCCTTGGCGCTCGGCGCCGGCCCGCTGTGGGCGGCGCCCGCGCTCGACCTGGTGACCACCGCCGCCAATGCCGCCGGCGGCCAGACCTATTCGGTCAGCATCAAGATTCTGCTGCTGATGACGGCGCTGACGCTGCTGCCGTCGGCGCTGCTGATGATGACCTCGTTCACGCGCGTGATCATCGTGCTGTCGATCCTGCGCCAGGCGCTGGGCACGCCGCAGACGCCGTCGACCCCGATCCTGATCGGCTTGGCGCTGTTTTTGACGCTGTTTCTGATGGCTCCGGTGCTGGAGCGAGCCAATGCCGATGCCCTGCAGCCCTACCTCGAGGAGAAGATCGACGACGCCGAGGCGCTGGCGCGCGCGCAAGTGCCGTTCCGCGACTTCATGCTGAGCCAGACGCGGGAGTCGGACTTGGCGCTGTTCGTGGGCCTGTCCGCCGCGGAGCCGCCCGCCGAGCCGGCGGCGGTGCCGTTCACGCTGCTGGTCCCCGCGTTCCTGATCAGCGAGCTGAAGACCGCCTTTCAG
>JADLCO010000141.1 GCA_020847115.1 Pseudomonadales bacterium
GCCATGAGGCACAGGAAGATCGCGCAGCCGAAGATCCAGACCAGCTCGCGCGGCTTGCGGTAACTGCCGTACAGCAGGCCACGGAACATGTGCAGGTACACCACCACGAAGAAGGCGGAGGCGCCGGTGGAGTGCATGTAGCGGATCAGCCAGCCCCAAGGCACGTCGCGCATGATGTATTCGACGGACTCGAAGGCCTTGAGCGCATCGGGCTTGTAGTGCATCACCAAGAAGATCCCGGTGACGATCTGGATCACCAGCACCAGCAGCGCCAGCGAACCGAAGAAATACCAGAAGTTGAAATTCTTCGGCGCGTAGTACTCCGACATGTGCTTGCGGTATTCCGCAAACAGCGTGGGGAACCGGTTGTCGAACCAGTTGTAGAGTTTCGCGCCCAGTGGGGCGTTGGGGGAAATTTCCTTGAATTCAGCCATGACCGCCTCGTTATGCCTTCTTGTCCTCGCCGATCAGTAGGCGGGTGTCGGACAAATACGTGTAGGGTGGCACCACCAAGTTGGCCGGCGCCGGCTTGTTCTTGAATACTCGCGCAGAAAAATCGAAGGTCGAACCGTGGCAGGGGCAGAAGAAACCGCCCTCCCAGTTGTCCGGCAGCGACGGCTGGGGACCGGAGGCGAACTTGTCGACCGGCGAGCAGCCCAGATGCGTGCAGATTCCCACCACCACCAGGATGTCCTTGTGGTCCTCGGGCGCGCGATCGTCGTTCTGGGCCCAGACGGGGGTCGGGAAATCGGTGCGCTTGGACATCGGATCGGCCAGCTCCGGGTCAAGCCCCTTGAGCGTGGCGAGCATCTCCGGCGTGCGCTTGAACACCCACACCGGCTGGCCACGCCACTCGACGATCAGCTTCTCGCCCGGCTTCAGCGCCGAGATGTCCACCTCGACCGCGGCACCCGCAGCCTTGGCCTTTTCGGATGGTGCAAAGCTCTCGACGAACGGCGTCGCCAAGGCCACCGCGCCGGCAGCACCGGCGACGCTGGAGGTGATCAACCAGGTGCGCTTGCTGCCGTCCAGTGGCGCTGGGGTGAAGTTGCTGGGTGGAGCGTCACTCATGGTGGTCCTCGGGAATGATTTCTTGTCGTCGGATCAGCGGTCGATTGTAGCGGAGCGCAACGCACGCGCCGGTGCGGCCGGGCGTGGGGATTGACATTCGGGCATCTGCCTGAATACTGATGCACTCCCACAAACCGCAAGGAAGGAAACACACCATGGGCATGATGCAGGAATTCAGGGAATTCGCCGTCAAGGGCAATGCGATTGATCTGGCGGTCGGCGTGATCATCGGGGGCGCGTTCGGCAAGATCGTCGATTCGATCGTCGGCGACCTGATCATGCCACTGGTCGGCAAGCTGATCGGCGGTCTCGATTTTTCCAGCTACTACATTCCCCTGGCCGGCCAGGCTGCGGGCCTGAGCCTGGAAGAAGCCAAGACATCCGGCGCGGTGTTCGCCTACGGCAATTTCGTCACCATCCTGGTCAACTTCTTGCTGCTGGCGTTCATCATTTTCATGATGGTCAAGCAGATCAACCGCCTGAAAAAGGAAGAGGCTCCCGCGTCCGCCTCGACCGAGCCCCCCGAGGAGGTTCAGTTGCTGCGCCAAATCCGGGACAGCCTCAAACGCTGATTTTTTTGGGTCAATTGCTATGTAGTCAATAGCATGGGTGGCGTACGGCGCTCGCCAACGGCCATTCACCGGCACAACTGGCGTGCCATGCGCACGGCGGCGATCAGGCTGCCGGCGTCGGCACGGCCGCTGCCGGCGATGTCGAATGCGGTCCCGTGATCGGGACTGGTGCGCACCAGCGGCAGCCCGAGCGTCACGTTGACGCCACGTTCGACGCCCGGGTACTTCACCGGAATCAGCCCTTGGTCGTGGTACATGGCGACCACCACGTCGAACTCGGCCATTCCGCGCCCGCGCATGAACACCGTGTCGGGCGCGAACGGCCCTCGCGCATCGATGCCTCGGGCCCGTGCACGCCCCACGGCTGGCGCGATGATTTCGATTTCCTCGCGCCCAAAGCGACCACCTTCGCCGGCGTGGGGATTCAGCCCGGCGACCGCGATGCGCGGCGGGCGCCGTAGCGCAGCACCCACGGATTCGTGCGCAATCTCCAGGGTGGCCTCGATGTTGCCAGTCGTTACTTCTTCGATGGCGACGCGCAGGGGAACGTGAATGCTGACCAGCACCACACGCAGTTCATCGTTGGCCAGCATCATCCGCACCGGCAGGCCGGCAACCGCCACACCCAGGTGCTCGGCTGCCAACGCCTGCAGCAGTTCGGTGTGACCGGGGAAGCGAGCATAGGGATCGCCTGCCGCTGCCAACGCCTCCTTGTGCAGTGGCGCGGTGACCAAGCCCGCCAGTTCACCGCACAGAGCCGCGCGCGCCGCCCAGAACACGCAGTCGCCAGCAGCACGGCCGGCCTGCGCCTGGATCCGGCCGAACGCCATTTCCTCCTGCGGCTCGATGACCTGCAGCACCGGCACGCAACCGGTGGGTGCCGACAGCGCTTCGGCTGGTTGATCGAGTTGGGCCACCGGCAACTCGACCCCGCCCACGCCACGGACGATGGCCGCCGCGCGCCGCAGCGTGCCGACGTCGCCGGCGACGAAGCAGCCGCGCAAAACCTCCGGCGCGTCACGAAATGCCTTGGCGACGATTTCGGGGCCGATGCCGGCCGCATCGCCCATGGTGATGGCCAGCGGCAGGGTCATTTCAGGCCGGGTTGTCAATCTCGATGTACTCGTGTGCGATTCCCAGCTGCGCCGCCACCTGGGCTGCCAGCGCCGGCGCACCATAGCGCTCGGTAGC
>JADLCO010000142.1 GCA_020847115.1 Pseudomonadales bacterium
ATCATCGGGAAAAAGATCGGAATGGTCAGCAGGATCATCGACAGGCTGTCCATCACGCAGCCCAGCACCAGATAGATCAGCAAGATCACCACCAGCACCATCACCGGCGCCAGCCCCAGCCCGACCACCCAGGCCGACAGCGACTGCGGCACCTGGGTCAGCGCCAGAAAGCTGTTGTAGAACCCGGCCCCGAAGACGATGAAGAAGATCATCGCGGTCGAGCGTGCGGTCGAGGTAAAGCTGTCGAGCAGCGAGCGGAAATTCAGCCCGCGGTTGGCCAGCGCGATCAGCCCGGTGCCGACCGCGCCCACGGCGGCGCCTTCGGTCGGGGTGAAGATACCGCCATAGATGCCGCCGACCATCACCAGAAACACCACGATCACCGGCCAGACGGCCACCAGCAGCCGCAGGCGCTCGGCCATCGGCACCCGCTCGGCGGTGCCGGCGCGGCTGGGGTAAAGCCGGACATAGATGCCGATGACGATCATGTAGCCGACCGCCGCCAGCAGCCCCGGCGCAAAGGCGGCGAGGAACAGCTTGGCGATGTTCTGCTCGGCCAGAATCGCATAGATCACCAGCACCACGGAGGGCGGGATCAGGATGCCCAGCGTGCCGCCCGCGGCCAGCAGGGCGGTGGAAATGCCGCCGTCATAGCCAAAGCGCTTCAGTTCCGGCAGCGCGACGCGGCCCATGGTGGCAGCGGTCGCCAGCGACGAGCCGCAGATCGCCCCGAACCCGGCGCAGGAGGCGATGGCGGCAATCCCCACGCCGCCCTGCCGGTGGCCGACAAAGGCGGCGGCGGCGCGAAACAGCGCCTTGGACATGCCGCCGATGGTGGCGAAATAGCCCATCAGCAGGAACATCGGCACCACGGCCAGCGATTCACTGGCAAAGGTGGAATAGGCGGCGCTTTTCAGCCGGGCCATCGCCATGTTGGGCGCGCCGGTGACGATCCAGTAGCCCAGATAGCCGACGACGAACATCGCCAGCCCGATCGGCACGCGCAGGAAGATCAGCAGCAGCATCGCCGGAAAGGACAGGATGCCGATTTCAAGGTTGCTCAATGCTCTGCTCCCAGCACGGAAATCAGCGGCTGACCCGCCAGCATCTCGGCAATGCGCACCAGCGCCATCCAGACGCCGATAATCGCCGTCAGGGCCGCCGGCACAAAGACCACGACATAGTTCCACCACAGCGGATATTGCAGCAGGAAGGTGGTGGACCCGCGCCGCATCATGGTGGCGACCCCGTCGTAAAGCTGCACCGCGATCAGCACCAGCGCCACGGCGAAGAGCACCTCGATCAGCATCTGCAGCACCCGCCGCGCACGGTCGCGCAGCCCGGTGGTAAAGACATCGACCGTCGCATGCCCGGCGGTGATCTGGCACCAGCCCAGAAAGCAGAAGACGCAGAAGGCGAGGCCCACGGTCAGGAATTCATAATCGCCCTAGATCGGGCCGATCCCGGCGTCGATCAGCCAGCGGGCGAGGCCGGGGATGTTGGCGGTGGCCCAGGCCGAATGCAGGATGGTCGAGACCATGCGGCCAAAGATCGACACGCAGAGCATCAGCACCAGCGCCAGCAGCACCGCGCCGCCGACGATGGCCATCGCCCAGGCGACGGCGTGAAAGGCCCTGTGAGTTGTCTTGATCACTGCCCTGCTCCCGGCCTTGAAGGGACATTCGGGGCACGGTCTGTTGACCGCGCCCCGAGGTTTCCGGCGTCTGCGCTCAGTGGGCTGCGTCGTAGGCGGCCATCAGCGCGCGGGCCTCGTCGATCAGCGCCTGACCGTCGATGCCGCGGCCCTGCATGTCGGCAATCCAACGGGCGTAGAGCGGCTCGACGACGGCGCCCCACTGGGCGGCCTCTTCGGCGGTCACGGTGACGATGTTGTTGCCGCGATCCACGGCGATCTGACGGGCCGGGCCGTCGGCATCGGCCTGCGTGCCACCGGCGAAGACCGAGAAGTCGAGGCCCGAGTTCTGGTCGATCACCGCCTGCAGGTCAGCCGGCAGGCTGTCATAGACGCCCTGGTTCATCGCGAACGAGAAGGTCAGGGTATAGAGGCCAGCGGCCGAGCCGAATTCGGTGTGGTTGGTCACCAGTTCCGAAACGCGCAGCGCCGAGGTCACTTCCCACGGGATCGTCGTGCCGTCGATCACGCCGCGCGACAGCGACTCGGCCACTTGCGACACCGGCATGCCGATGGCCTCGGCGCCGACGAGCGCCAGCAGGTCGTTCACCCCGCGCGAGCCGCCGCGGATCTTCATCCCCTGCAGGTCGGAGGGCACGCGGACTTCGCGGTTGGTGTGGAACATGCCCGGGCCGTGGACCCACATGCCCAGCATGTGCACGCCTTCGAAATCGGCCTGCATGTGCTCTTCATACATCTGCCACAGCGCGGCCGAGGCGGCGCGGGCGTCGGTCACGAAGAACGGCAGTTCCAGCACTTCGGTGCGGGGGAAGCGGCCGGGGGTATAGCCGTTCACCGTCCAGATGATGTCGGCGACGCCGTCCATCACCTGATCCATCAGTTCCGGCGG
Source organism: Pseudomonadales bacterium (assembly GCA_020847115.1). GTDB lineage: Bacteria > Pseudomonadota > Gammaproteobacteria > Pseudomonadales > Porticoccaceae > JAGPUQ01. The sequence continues at coordinate 2,544 of JADLCO010000142.1, forward strand.
GGTGCCGCCCAGCGCCATGGCGGCGTGACGCTCGATGCGGATGCGCCCGCCCGAGTCGCGCTCGACGTTGTCGGCCCAGACATCCAGCACCAGCCGCGGCACGTTGGCCTGCGCCGGCAGGAACTGGTGCATGCGCAGGGTGAATTCCTGCGCAAACGAGGCACCGGCGGTCAGCGCCAAGGCTGCGGCCGCGCCCATCAGGGTGACGAGGGTTCTGCGAGTGGTCATTCTGTGCTCCTCCCAAAGACACGTTGTGGCATTATATTGCAGTTGATGGCACGGATCGCACTATATTGCCAACAATTTTCTTGTGGCGGGCGAGGCTGACCCCTGCTTCGTTGCGCTTGCACGGTTCCACGCGGCGCCGATTCCCGCAAGTGCTATTTACTGACCGCTCGGTCACTTTTTGCCGCTAGTCCGCGTCCGGCTGGCGCGAGGGGTGGGCGGCGTCAAAGGCGGCGATGCCCTCGCAGGCGGCGTGGATCGCGCGCAGGCGGGGCATGGCGGTCAGATCGACCTTGAAGCGCTGGGCGCTGAACATCTGCGGCACCAGATAGACCTCGGCCATGCCGGGCGCCTCGCCAAAGGCGAATCGGCTGG
>JADLCO010000143.1 GCA_020847115.1 Pseudomonadales bacterium
ATCGGCGTCATGTTCGGCAACCCGGAAACCACCACCGGCGGCAACGCGCTCAAGTTCTACGCCTCGGTGCGTCTGGACATCCGCCGCATCGGTGCGGTCAAGGAGGGCGAAGAGGTGATCGGCAGCGAGACCCGGGTCAAGGTGGTGAAGAACAAGGTATCGCCGCCGTTTCGGCAGGCCGAGTTCCAAATCCTCTACGGCTCCGGGATCAATGCCATGGGTGAATTGATCGATCTCGGCGTCAAATGCGGTTTCGTCGAGAAGTCTGGCGCCTGGTATGCCTACGGTGGCGACAAGATCGGGCAGGGCAAGAACAACGCTTGCGAGTATCTGCGCCAGCACCCAGCTATCGCCGCCGAACTCGATTCCCGCCTGCGCGCCAAGCTCATCGGCGCTCCCGGCCTGGGCGGCGGCACCGAGTTCGACGTCGAGGCTGCCGGCGGCGCCTTCGAGTAGGCGGCGCGACCCCGGATCAGGCAAGCAGCAAGGCGATGGTGGTCGATGCAGGCGTTACCCCGGCAAACGCTCTCGAGCAATCGGTGCTGTGGCAGAAGGCACTGGCCTGGCTGGCCCGGCGCGAGTATAGCCGCCGCGAGCTGGCGCACAAGTTCGCCCGCCAGGGCGCAACCGCGACGCAAATCCAGCCCGTGCTCGACGCCTTGGCCGAACGTGGCCTGCAAAGCGACGTGCGCTTCGCCGAGGGCGTGGTGAGCAGTCGTGCGCGGCGCGGCCAAGGTGCAACGCGCATTTGCCGCGAATTAGCCGAATGCGGCGTTGCCGCCGAGGTCATCGATGCCGCGCTCGCCACTGCCGGGATCGACTGGCAGCGGCGGGCGCTGGAGGTCTGCCGCGAAAAATTCGGGGCAGGGGAGCCGACGGGCTGGCCGGAGCGGGCGCGGCGCGCCCGGTTTCTGAGTTATCGCGGCTTTGACACCGATATCATCCGCGCCGTGCTTGCCCCGGGCGCAGGAGAAGATCCGTGAAGCGGCGCTGGCTGCACCGGGCGCTGGCCGTGATCCTGGCGCTGGCCGGCGGGCCGGCGCCGGCACTGGAACTGGAGGTGCGCGGCGCCTGGGAGCAGGGCGGCATGGTGATCGGCCGCGTCGCGCCGGTGGCCAAGGTGTGGCTCGAAAAAACCCCGGTTGCCGTCGGGCGCGATGGCCACTTCGTCCTCGGGCTGGATCGTGATGCGCCCGCGCAGGTCGCAGTGACGGTGGCCGACCCCCTCGGCCAACACTGCTATCGCTTCGATGTGGCGCGCCGCAGCTACGACGTGCAGCGGGTCGATGGCGTGCCGGAGCGCACCGTGGCGCCGCCGGCCGAGGTGCTGGCGCGCATCCGCCGCGAGCAGGAGCTGGTGGATCGCGCCCGCGCCCCAGTGTCCGCGCGCCAGGATTTTCTCTCGGGTTTCGCACGCCCGCTGGACGGCCCGATCACCGGGGTCTACGGCAGTGCCAGGATCTACAACGGGGTGCCCAAAAATCCCCACTACGGCCTGGATATCGCCGCGCCCAGCGGCACCCTGGTGCGGGCGCCGGCCGCGGGCGTGGTCCGCCTCGCTCAACCGGATCTGTATTTTTCCGGCGGCACCCTGATCGTCGATCACGGCCAGGGCTTGACCTCCACCTTCATCCATCTCAGCGCACTGCTGGTCGCCGAGGGCGACGAACTGGCGCGGGGCGCGCCGATCGCTCGCGTCGGCGCCACCGGGCGCGCCACCGGGCCCCACCTGGATTGGCGCATGAACTGGCGGCACGTGCGCATCGATCCGGCGCTGGTGCTCCGGCATTTCCCGGCGACCTCGCCGGCGACCATCTCCGCGGCCCAGCCCGAGCCGTAGAGCAACGGTGGGCTTTCCCGTAGAATCGCGGGCTTGTCGGCAAGAGATCGCAAGGTGGGCGGGCGCGACGCCTTCTCCCCGGCGCGCGCAACATCATCGTGGACAAACAGCTGCTCAGCATCCTGGTCTGCCCGGTCACCAAGGCGTCCCTGGAATACGACCGCGACCGCCACGAACTGGTCTGCCGGGCCAGCGGCCTTGCCTATCCGATTCGCGACGGTATCCCGGTGATGCTCGAAGCCGAGGCGCGTCCGCTGACGGCGGACGAGCGGGCTACACCGTCGCCCCGCGGGCAGGCCTGAGCCGGTTCCCGTCACCCCAATCCGGAGCGGATTCATGACCGACAGCATCTTTCTCAAGATCATCAATCGCGAACTGCCGGCCGATATCGTCTATGAAGACGAGCACTGCATCGCCATCAGGGACATCGCACCCAAGGCCCCGGTCCATCTCCTGGTGATTCCCCGTAAGGCGATTCCACGGCTGTGCGACGCCACGGCAGAGGATCGCGAACTGCTCGGCCATCTGCTGTTCGCAGCCGGTGAAGTGGCGCGCCGGATCGGCGTCCAGGATGCCTTCCGCCTGATCGTCAACAATGGTTCCGGGGCCGGGCAGACGGTCTTCCACCTGCACCTTCATCTGCTCGCCGGCAAGAATTTTTCCGAGTCGCAACTCGGTTTCTGACCCGCAAGCAACCCGTTTCCACGCGCGGAGCCCATTTTGAAAAGCGCCGATATCCGCCAGGCATTTCTGGATTTTTTTGCCGGCAAGGACCATCAGATCGTGGCCAGCAGCAGCTTGATTCCGGGCAACGATCCCACCCTGCTGTTCACCAATGCCGGCATGGTGCAGTTCAAGGACGTGTTCCTGGGCACCGAACACCGGCCGTACCGGCGCGCGGCCAGCGCCCAGCGCTGCGTGCGCGCCGGGGGCAAGCACAACGACTTGGAGAACGTCGGCTTCACCGCACGCCATCACACCTTCTTCGAGATGCTGGGCAATTTCAGCTTCGGCGACTATTTCAAGCGCGAGGCCATCGCCTATGCCTGGGAATTTCTGACTCGGCGCCTGGGCTTGCCGCCGGAGCGTCTGTGGGTCACGGTGCACCACTCCGACGACGAGGCGGCCGACATTTGGCTCAAGGAAATCGGGGTCAGCCCGGAACGTTTCTCCCGTCTCGATGAAGACAATTTCTGGCAGATGGGCGATACCGGCCCCTGCGGACCCTGCTCCGAGATCTTCTACGACCATGGCCCGGACGTACCTGGCGGACCACCCGGCAGCCCCGAGGGCGATCTCGATCGCTACATCGAGATTTGGAACCTGGTGTTCATGCAGTACGAGCGCGACGCCGAGGGCAAGCTGCAGCCACTGCCCAAGCCTTCGATCGACACCGGCATGGGGTTGGAGCGCATCGCCGCGGTACTGCAGGGGGTGCACAACAACTATCAAATCGATTCGTTCGCGCGGCTGATCGAGGCGGCAGCACAGGTCACCGGCACCAGTGATCTGTCCTCGAGCTCGCTGCGGGTGATCGCAGACCACATCAGGTCCTGTGCCTTTCTCATCGCCGACGGCGTGCTGCCGAGCAACGAAGGGCGGGGCTATGTGCTGCGGCGCATCATCCGCCGCGCCTTGCGCCACGGCCACAAGCTGGAGGCAACTGCGCCGTTCTTTTATGCGTTGGTGTCGCCATTGGTCCGGGAAATGGGGTCGGCCTATCCGGAGCTGGCGGCCGCGGAAGGCCGCGTGGCGGAGGTGCTCGCCGCCGAGGAGGCCCAGTTCGCCCGCACTCTGGATACCGGCATGGCGCTGCTGGAAGCCGCTCTCGCCCGGCTGAGCGGCAGGGTGCTGCCCGGCGAGTTGGTGTTCCAGCTCTACGACACCTACGGCTTTCCCGTCGACCTCACCAACGACATCGCCCGCGAACGCGGCTGCACACTCGACCTCGAGGGCTATGAGCGCTGCATGGCGGAACAGCGCGAGCGCGCTCGCCGCAGCAGCCGCTTTCATGCCGAACAGATCGCGCCCGCCGAGATTGCCGCGGAGACCTGTTTCCTGGGCTACGATCGGCTGCAGTGGGACGGGCGCGTGGTGGCGCTCGCCACCGGCGGTCAGGCGGTGGCCCAACTCGACGCCGGCGCCGAGGGCGTGGTGGTGCTCGACGGCACCCCGTTCTATGCCGAGGGCGGCGGCCAGGTGGGTGACCGCGGCGTGCTGGAAACTGCGCGCGGGGATCGCTTTCGGGTCCGGGATTGCCGCCGCCAGGGCGATGGTTTCTTGCACATCGGGGCCGTCGAATCCGGCCGCTTCGAGGTCGGGGGCGCGGTCAGCGCCGAGGTGGATCGCGCCACCCGCGAGGCCACGGCGCGCCACCACTCCGCGACCCACCTGCTACACGCGGCGCTGCGCGCGGTGCTCGGCGACCATGTCTCCCAGAAGGGTTCGCTGGTGAATGCCGAGCGACTCCGCTTCGATTTCGCCCATGGCCAGGCGCTGACCCGCGAGCAGCTGCTCGCCGTGGAGCGCCGGGTCAACGCCGAAATCCTTGCCAATACGCCCGTCGAAACCGAGCAGATGACCATGGATGCCGCCCGTGCACGCGGCGCCATGGCGCTGTTCGGCGAGAAATACGGCGATGAAGTGCGGGTGCTGACCATGGGCCATGGCTTCTCGGTGGAGCTCTGTGGTGGCACTCATGTGCGGCGTACCGGGGACATCGGCCTGTTCAAACTGATCGCCGAGTCCGGGGTGGCTGCCGGGGTGCGCCGCATCGAGGCGGTGGCCGGAACCGCGGCCTTGGCTCACGTCGAAATGCTCGAATTGCGTTTGGACGAGATCGCCCATGCGCTGAAGACGACGCCCGCCCAGGCGCTCGACAAGGCGCTCCAGATCATGGAGCTGAATCGGCAGCAGGCCCGCGAAATCGATGCGCTCAAACGACGCCTGGCCGAAAGTTCCGGCGGCGGCGATCCATTGGCCGGGGTGCGGGAGGTTGCCGGAATTCGCCTGTTGGTGCGACGCCTCGAAGGTGCCGACGCACGCAGCTTGCGGGATGTTGCCGATCAGCTGAAAGCGCGACTGGGCAGTGGCGTGGTGATGCTGGCGGCAGAAGAGGCGGACAAGGTGCTGCTGGTGGCTGCCGTGACCAAGGATCTGACCGCCCGCATCAAAGCCGGCGAGTTGTTGCAGCAGGTTGCCGGCCAGATCGGCGGCAAGGGCGGCGGTCGCCCCGACCTCGCTCAGGGTGGCGGTCCCGATGTCGCCGGACTGGATCAGGCGTTGGCCTCGGTGCCGGTGTGGCTGGAGCAGATGCTGGCTGGGTGACCCGCGCCGGCGGTTTTGCCCGACTTGCGTTGATGGTAAATTCGCGCGCCATTTGGCTGAGGTCTACGCGCGGTTATTGGAACGGTCCGCTATGAGTCTTCTCGTGCAGAAATACGGTGGCACCTCTGTTGGTTCCATCGAGCGCATTCGCAGCGTCGCGGAGAAAGTGGCCGCTGCCCGGACACAGGGCCACGATCTGGTGGTGGTCGTGTCGGCCATGAGCGGAGAGACCAATCGCCTGATTGCCCTGGCCCAGCAGATTTCGGAACATCCGTCGCCGCGGGAACTGGACGTACTGGTGTCCACCGGAGAGCAGGTGACCATCGCGCTCTTGGCCATGGCGTTGGCGGAGCTGGGTTGCCCGGCCCGCTCCTACACTGGTGGTCAGGTCCGCATTCTGACCGACAGCGTGTACACCAAGGCGCGCATCGAACATATCGACGATGCCCGGATCCGCGCCGATCTCGCCGCGGGACGGGTGGTGGTCGTGGCGGGTTTTCAGGGCGTCGATGCCGACGGCAACATCACCACCCTGGGGCGCGGCGGGTCGGACACCACGGGCGTTGCCCTGGCCGCAGCCCTCAAGGCCGACGAATGCCAGATCTATACCGATGTCGACGGCGTCTACACCACCGATCCGC
>JADLCO010000144.1 GCA_020847115.1 Pseudomonadales bacterium
CAGGCCGGCGTGCCCCTGGTGCCCGGCTACCACGGCGAGGATCAGGACGCAGCCAGGCTCAAGCAGGCCGCCGACGCCATGGGCTATCCGGTGCTGCTCAAGGCCACCGCCGGCGGCGGCGGCAAGGGCATGCGCGTGGTCGCGAGCGCCGGCGAATTTGCCGAGGCCCTGGCCGCGGCGCGGCGCGAGGCCCACAACGCCTTTGGCGACGACGCCATGCTGGTGGAGAAATACCTGGCCCGTCCGCGCCACGTGGAAATCCAGGTGTTCTGCGACGGCCACGGCGGCGCCGTCTACCTGTTCGAGCGCGACTGCTCGCTGCAGCGCCGCCACCAGAAGGTGATCGAGGAAGCCCCGGCACCCGGGCTGTCGCCGATCGTGCGCGCGCAGATGGGCGAGGCCGCGGTGACCGCGGCGCGGGCCATCGGCTATCGCGGCGCCGGCACCGTGGAGTTCCTGCTCGACACCGACGATGCCTTCTACTTCATGGAGATGAACACCCGCCTGCAGGTCGAGCACCCGGTGACCGAGATGATCACCGGCCAGGATCTGGTGGAATGGCAGTTGCGGGTCGCCGCCGGCGCGCCGCTGCCGCTGGCGCAGGACCAGCTCGCCATCCGCGGCCACGCCTTCGAGGCGCGGGTCTACGCCGAGGACGCCGACCAGGACTTCCTGCCCGCCACCGGCACCCTCGCCTTTCTGCGGCCACCCGAGGAATCCGACCACGTGCGGGTCGATACCGGCGTACTGCAGGGCGACACCATCAGCGTCCACTACGATCCGATGATCGCCAAGCTGATCGTCTGGGACGAGGACCGCGACCGCGCGCTGACGCGGCTGGCGCGGGCGCTGCGCGACTACCGCATCGCCGGCACCACCACCAACGTCGAATTCCTCTACAACCTGATCACGGTGCCGGCGTTTCGCGCCGCCGACCTCGACACCGGCTTCATCGAGCGCCACCGCGAACAGATCTTCCGCCCCGCCGCTGCCAACCAGGCCGCGCTCGCCGCACTCGCCGCGCTCTACCTCCTGCTGCGCCGCGCACGCGCCGCCGCGCAATTCGCCGTCACCACCACCGATCCCTGGTCGCCCTGGCACAGCGCCGGCGGCTGGCGCTGCAACGAGCCCGCCGCCCAGGAAATCCGCCTGCTGCTCGGCGAGCGCGAGTTGGCTTTCACCGCAAGCGCCGAGGGCGATCACTACCGCGTCCAGAGTGAACTGGGTCAGGCGCTGGTATCGGGTCAACTCGACGGCGACACCCTGCACGCCAGCCTCGACGGCCACCGCCAGGCGGTCACCGTCACCAGCCACGACGGCGGCCACAGCCTGTTCACCCACACCGGCGCGCTGCATTTCCAGGAAGCCAAAGCGGCAGCCGCCGGGGACGCGGAAGAAGCCACTGGTGGGCTCACGGCACCCATGAACGGCACCGTGATCGCGGTGCGCGTGGAGTCCGGCGCGACGGTGGCCAAGGGTGACGTGCTGCTGGTGCTGGAGGCGATGAAGATGGAGCACAGCATCCGCGCGCCGGCCGACGGCACGGTCGCGGAGATCTTCTACCGCACCGGCGACTTGGTCGACGGCGGCGCCGCCCTGGTGCGCTTCGAGCCCGCCGATGCCTGAGGGCTCGTCGATCGCCGGCCACGGATGGCCCTGTGCGCCGCGCGCCCCCGGTCACGTAGGCTGGATAAGCCGCAGCGCGGCGCATCCGGCACTCGCGCCACAACCCCTCCCCGCAGGCCAGCGCATCCGGCAATAAAATCACCACGGCCACAGTTCATCGCCCCGAACGCCCACTCGCTCCAGCCCCCGTCGGCTTTGTGAAAATCATCACAAAGCTGCGGAGGTGGTTTTGCTACCTTGCGCGCACTTGGCCATATCCCGAGATCTGTACGTGGAACTCCAGCCTTTTTTGCGCACCATCGTCGAACAGGATGGCTCCGACCTCTATTTTTCGACCGGCGCCCCGCCCAGCATGAAGGTCCAGGGCAAGCTCACGCCGCTCTCCAGCGACCCGCTGCCGCCCGGCGTGGTGGGGGCGCTCGCCGAGGCGATCATGGACGCCGAGCAGCGCGCCGAATTCGAGCGCCGGCCGGAGATGAACCTGGCCATTTCCGAGCCCGGCATCGGCCGCTTCCGGGTCAACATCTTCAAGCAACGCAACGAAGTGTCGATGGTGATTCGCACCATCAAGACCGAGATCCCCGACTACCGCAACCTGGGCCTGCCCGACACCTTGCCCAAGCTGGTGATGCAGAAGCGCGGCCTGGTGCTGTTCGTGGGTGGCACCGGATCCGGCAAGTCGACCTCGCTGGCCTCGCTGATCGACTTCCGCAATACCAACTCCGCCGGCCACATCATCACCATCGAGGACCCGGTGGAATTCGTCCACCGCCACAAGCGCAGCATCGTCAACCAGCGCGAGGTGGGCATCGACACCGACAGCTACGAGGATGCGCTGCAGAACACCTTGCGCCAGGCGCCGGACGTGATCCTGATCGGCGAGATCCGCTCTCGCGAGACCATGGAGCACGCGCTCGCCTTTGCCGAGACCGGCCACCTGTGCCTGTCCACGCTGCACGCCAACAACGCCAACCAGGCGCTCGACCGGATCATCAATTTCTTTCCCGAGGATCGCCACAAACAGCTGTGTCTGGACCTCTCGCTGAACCTGCGCGGCATCGTCTCCCAGCGCCTGATCCCGACCGTGGACGGCAAGCGCGCCGCCGCCATCGAGGTCCTGCTGGGCACGCCGCGGGTCTGCGATCTGATCAAGAACGGCAAGGTCGACGATATCAAGGAGGTGATGGAAAAATCCGCTACCCAGGGCATGCAGACCTTCGACAGCGCCCTGTACCAGCTCTACAAGGACGGCAAAATCTCGTTGCAGGAAGCGCTGCAGAACGCCGATTCGGTAAACAATCTGCGCCTCAAGATCCAGCTCGCCGCGCCGCCCGGCACCGCGGCGGCCGGGGGCGGCGGCCTGACACTGGCGCTGGAACCGGATACCGAACCGGGGGAGACGGCATAAAGCCTGCGCCGGATGCACTCCGCTTATCCGGCCTTCGCAACCACCCCGACGGCACATCCCCCGTAGTCCGGATAAGCCGCAGGGCGGCGCATCCGGCAACCAAACCATCCCGCCAGCAACCAGCGCGCAGACAATCACCTTCGGCATGGCTCCGCGTCCCGGATTCGCTGCCGGAGCAGGAGCGATGCTGATTCGATCCCGATGCGCTACACTGCCCAACCCAGGGAAGAAAATCCACATGGCAAACGGGCCACCCGCCGGTTTGCGAACGTCTCTGCTGCACGCGCGAGGAATACCCATGAACTTCGATCACACCGAGGAGCAGCGCATCCTGCTCGACAATCTGCGCCGCATGATGGATGCGACCGCAACTCCGGAATACATCCGCGCCCACGACGAGAGTGGCCGCTATCCCTATGAAGTCTATGACGCCTGGGTGGAGATGGGACTGATCGGGCTGCCGTTTCCGGAGAGCCATGGCGGCTTCGGCGGCAATGTCATCGACATGGCGCTGGTCGGCGAGGAACTCGGACGCAAGGCGTACAGCTTCCTCGAAGCCTACGGCCTGTCGGTGTTCAGCGGCCTGGCGCTGCTCAACAACGGCAGCGAAGCACAGAAGGCCGCCTGGCTGCCCCGGCTCATTCGCGGCGAAATCCGCATGTCGATCTCGATGACCGAACCCGATGCCGGATCCGACGCCGGCAACATGCGGACCCTGGCAGTACGCGAAGGCGAGCACTGGATCATCAACGGCCAGAAGGTGTTTTCGACCGCCGCCGACGCCCGCAACAACGTCATCACCCTCTACTGCAAGACCGACCTCGAAGCGCCCTACCAGAAGGGCATCACCGCATTTCTGGTCCCCAACGACACCCCGGGGGTCACCACCCGCCGGTTGCGCACCTTCGGCGCCAACATGCTGGGGCTCAACGAGGTGTTCTTCGACAATGTGCGTGTCAGCGACGCCCAGCGCGTCGGTGCCGTCAATGGCGGCTGGAACTGCATGCTGTCGGGATTGCTGTTCGAGCGCATCGTCACCTCGGCAGGCTATGTCGGCAACGCCCAGACCGTGGTCGATGAGGCCCTCGCCTACGCCAAGGAACGCAAACAGTTCGGCCGCCCGATCGGTGAATTTCAGGCCATCGCCCATCTGTTGGCCGACATGCAGACCAAAGTCGATGCGGCGCGGATGCTGATGCTGCGCGCCGCGGCCAAGGTGGCCAAGGGAGAGTCCGCGCTGCGCGAAGTCACCGAGGCCAAGCTGTTCGGCTCCGAAACCTTTGCCGAAGTGGCCAATCAGGGCATGCAGATTCTGGGGGGCTACTCCTACATGATGGAATACGACATGCAGCGCCACTACCGCGATGCGCGCAGCACCACCATCGCCGCCGGCAGCTCCCAAATGCTGCGCAACCTGATCGCCAATACCATGGGCTTGAAGGTCCGCTGATTCGCGGTGCCGGATGCGCTGACGCTTATCCGGCCTACCAACTACGTCAGCACACAACCCGTAGGCCGAATAAGGCGCGCAGCGCCGCATCCGGCAATTCCCCACCGCGCCAACCCATAGGCCGGATCAGCGGCGGTCGCGGCCGAAGGCGCGCTCTCTGACCCGCAGTCGTAGGTCGGACAAGCCGGGCGTCAGGCCGGCGCATCCGGCAATGCTTCGAGCGCGCGGCAACCCGCCGTCAATCCCCCGGCCGCCAACCGTTGGTGATCGGGTAGCGGCGGTCGCGGCCGAAGGCGCGCTCGCTGACCCGCAGCCCCACCGGCGCCTGGCGGCGCTTGTACTCGTTGAGATCCACCATGCGCAGTACCCGGTGCACCTCGTCGGCGGGAAAGCCCTGGGCGATGATGTCCGCCGCACTGGCGTCCTGCTCGACATAGAGTTCGAGAATTCGATCCAGCACCGGATAGGACGGCAGCGAATCTTCGTCCTTCTGGTCCGGCGCCAACTCCGCCGAGGGCGGCCGGGTGATGACCTCCTCGGGAATCACCGGCGCGATGCCGTTGCGGTAGCGGGCCAGCTCGAACACCGTCACCTTGGGCACGTCCTTGAGCACGTCGAGGCCGCCCGCCATGTCGCCGTAGAGCGTGGCGTAACCCACCGCCATCTCGCTCTTGTTGCCGGTGGTGAGCACCAGCGAGCCCTTCTTGTTGGAAATCGCCATCAACAGCAGGCCGCGGGCGCGGGCCTGGAGGTTCTCCTCGGTCTTGTCGACGCCGAGACCGGCGAATTCCTCGGCGAGCACGGCCATGGCGGCATCGACCACCGGCGCGATGTCGATGGTGCGGTAGCGCACGCCGAGGCGCTCGGCCTCGTCGCGGGCCAGATCGCGGCTGAGTTCGGAGGTGTAGCGGTAGGGCAGCATCACCGCCTCGACCTGCTCGGCGCCCAGGGCATCCACCGCGATCGCCAGGGTCAGCGCCGAATCGATGCCGCCCGACAGTCCCAGCACGACGCCGCGAAAGCCGTTCTTGCGCACGTAGTCGCGCACGCCGAGCACCAGCGCGCAGTACACCGAGGCCAGCGATTCCACCGCCGGGACGATCTGCTGGCGCGGCACCGTCACCGCGCCGGCGGCGGCCTCGACCACCACGGTGTGAAGACCCTCCTCGAACTGCGGCGCCTGAAAGCACACCGCGCCCCCGCCATCGACCAGGATCGAGCCGCCGTCGAACACCAGTTCGTCCTGACCACCCACCTGATTGACGTAGAGAATCGGCATGTGGCCCTCGCGGGCGCGCGCGGCGAGCACCTGCTGGCGACGCTCCTGCTTGCCGCGGTGAAAGGGCGAGGCATTGAGGTTGAGCATCAGCCGCGCGCCGGCAGCGGCCGCCGCCGCGGTGGGCTCGGGGCGCCAGACGTCCTCGCAGATAGTGATCGCGGTGGGTACGCCGCACAGCTCCACCACGCAGGGCGCGTCGCCGGCGACGAAGTAGCGCTGCTCGTCGAACACCTGGTAATTGGGCAGGCAGCGCTTGTGGTAGCGCGCGATCAGTTCGCCGTCGCGCAGCACGCCGGCGGCGTTGTAGAGCCGGTCGTCCTCGCGCCACGGATAACCCAGCACCACCGCGATGCCCCGGCTCTCCGCCCGCACCCGATCCAGCGCGCGCTCGATGCGCGCCTGCAACGCCGGGCGCAACAGCAGGTCCTCGGGCGGGTAGCCGATCAGCGCCAGCTCCGGAAACACCAGGATCTGTGCACCCTGCTGGTCGCGCGCGGTGCGCAGCGCGGCGACGATCCGCTCCGCATTGCCCGGAATATCCCCGACCAGGGGGTTGAATTGCGCCAGGGAAATGGTGATCCGGTTCATGGAAGCAAGGCGGGCCGCTGCGGGTAAGCGGCCATTCTCGGCTAAAATCCAGTCACCCGCAAAAACCGCAGGAGGCGCCTTGGCAGGCAGCGTTCGTGACGACAGCGCCCGCAGCGCCACGGCGGTGCAGCTGTATGTCCTGTACCGGATCGCCTTCGCGCTGCTGTTCCTGGTGCTGCTGTGGAGCGGCCGCTCGCACGAGCTGTTCCCGCAGAGTGTCCCCCTGTACGCGATCGGCGCCGTGGCGTTCAGCGCCGGCACCACGTTGCTGCTCGCCCACGCCTTCTGGCGCAGGTTCGCGCTGGGCCCCTCCGTGCTGTTCGCGCACCAGCTGCTGGATCTCGCTGCCATCGCCACGGTCACCTTTGCCTCGGGCGGCGTGGGCAGCGGCTTTGCCCTGCCAATGATCATCACCGTCGCCTGCGCCGCGGCGGTCATGGAAGTGCGCCTGCCGCTGCTGCTGCTGGCGGCGATCGCGAGTCTCACGCTGCTGATCCAGGAGTCGGCGCTGGCGCTGCGCGGCGATGCGCCCAACCTGTTCGCCGCCGGCCTGCTCGGCGCCCTGCTGTTCGGCATCGCGCTGGGCATCCGCGAGCTCAGCGAATACCTGCGCACCAGCGAGCGCCAGCGGGCGCTGCAGGAATCCG
>JADLCO010000145.1 GCA_020847115.1 Pseudomonadales bacterium
CGACCTGCTTGCCAACCCGCGCCGACAGCGCGTGACCGCCAACATCCCAGTTGCCAAAGACGAAAGCATCCAGCAGGCTGAACTTGTTGAACGCGTCCTGGGTGCCCTCGGGTACCCCATCCAGCATGCCGCCGGGGGTGCGGCCGAAACAGTTGTCGCAGTCCTTGGAGTTCAAGGTGTAGTCGTATATGTACTTGAAACGGGTGAAGAATCCGTAATCCCCCTTGGAAATGCCGAGCTCACCCAGATAGGTGAGTGGCGTGCTGTAGATATCCCCCGCATCGTTGAAGATGTTGAAGTTGCCGCTGGCTGCAAAGGTCGGGTTCTTGGCGCTCTGGGTACGCATCGCCGTCGCCACCGTGACCGTACTGTCCAGGTAGCCCTCGATCTCCGGATCCTTGAAATCGAGCCGGAACGCACTCGCGGGTGCCGCTAGCGCCAGCACTCCCAAACCGACCGACCAGCTCAGCAGACTGCGCCGGAACCTGCCCCCCTCTTGATGGATGGATCCCGGGATTGGCTCGGAAGAAAAAATAACATGCGTCACTGATATACCCCCGATTATTATGGATTATGGATCAGGTAGGCGAACGCTATTCGCCCGGACGCATGGTGTCAAGCTGTTTACCTATGATTTTTGGAGGTGGGAGAGCGTGCGGAAGCAGTCCGCAGCGGCATGGCAGGAGCATCCATGCCGTGCGCGGCTCGCCGCGATACCGGGGGCGAACCGAAGATCAGGAGCTCGCGGCGACGATCCGATCACCACGGGAAGGGAGACGGGGAAGCGGTGATACCCACGGCCAGCACGCACCGCCATGGTCGGTGCGCGCTGGCCGTGGGCCGGGAGATCAGCGGAAGCTGTTGTTGATGTTGTCGAGAATCTTGTTGCCCGGGCAGAGCTCGGCGACATCGAGATTGCGCAATGCGGTTTTCACCGTGCCCAGGGTACGGTGGAACTCCTGACTGTCCGGATCCACATAGAGCAGTCCGGTGAGAATCCGCCCGGCGCGCTTGTGTTCACGGATGGCACTGAGCGCACCGTCGCGATCCCGCACCGAACCCTGACCGGTCTTGTAGAGATGGATCACCGAACCGTCGTGGAGGGTGACCTCCTGGGTATAGCCCGGCTCGTAATCCGCGGTGATCTCCTTGCGCATGGGCACGAAGTCCAGCTTGCCGGTCGCCTCCCGGTGCTCGCGCACAAAGTCGTAGCTCTTGGTGGATTGCGGCGTGTCGTTGAAGGTCACGCAGGGCGAGATCACATCGATGAAGGCGAAACCGCTGTGCGCCAGCGCGCCCTTGATGAGCGGCACCAGCTGCGCCTTGTCGCCGGAAAAACTGCGACCCACGTAGGTGGCACCCAGTTGCAGCGCCAGGGAGCACAGATCGATCGCCTCGTAGGGATTGGGTTCACCTTTCTTGCTCGCCGAGCCCACGTCGGCAGTCGCCGAATCCTGCCCCTTGGTGAGACCGTAACAGCCGTTGTTCTCGACGATGTACACCATGTTGAGGTTGCGGCGGGTGACGTGGGCGAACTGCCCCAGACCGATGGAGGCGGTATCGCCATCCCCCGACACTCCCACGTAGATCATCTCGCGGTTGGCAAGATTGGCGCCGGTGGCCACCGACGGCATGCGCCCGTGGACCGAGTTGAAGCCATGAGAGTTGCCGAGAAAATAGGTCGGCGTCTTCGACGAGCAGCCGATGCCCGACACCTTGGCGACCCGATGCGGCTCGATGGCGAGCTCGAAACAGGCTTCGATGATGGCCGCACTCACCGAATCGTGGCCGCAGCCGGCGCAAAGCGTCGACAGCGCCCCCTCGTAGTCCTTGCGGGTAAAGCCCAGCTCGTTGGCCGGCAGGTTCGGATGCCGGAATTGGGGCCGAATGTAGGTCATGATTTATTTGCCTCCCCTGGTCTGCCGCCGCAGCGGCACCACTTGGCCGCCGATGCCGGAACGGATGGCATCGCGGATGAATCGCGCAGTGATGGGCATGCCGTCGAAACAGTTGACCGCCCGCAGCCTGCCCGGCTCGATGTCGCATTCGGCGATCAGCAGCTTGCGCAGCTGCCCGTCACGATTCTGCTCCACCACAAATACCTGATCGTGGGCAGCGATGAATTCCAGCACCTCCTGCCCAAACGGAAACGCCCGCACCCGCAGACCGTCGAGGTGGATGCCCTCCTCGGCGAGCAGATCGAGCGCCTCCAGGGTGGAGGCCGTGCTGGTGCCGAAGAACAGCACGCCCTGGGTGGTGTCGCGGCCCGCCGGATGGAATGCTGCTGCGGGCACCAGCGTCTTGGCGGTCTCCCACTTGACCAGCAGCCGCTCCATGTTGCGCCGGTAGGCGTCGCCGTCCTCGGTGTAGATGGCGTACTCGTCGCGGGAGGTGCCGCGGGTAAAGAAGCTGCCCTTGCTGGGGTGCGTGCCCGGATAGGTGCGATAACAGATGCCATCGCCATCGACGTCCAGATAGCGGCCGAAGCGCTCCTGGAGATTTTCGAGCTGTTGGGCATCGAGCACCTTGCCGCGATCGTAGGCGCGGCTGTCGTCCCAGGCGAGCGGCTCGCTCAGGTTGTCGTTCATGCCCAGATCGAGGTCGGAGAGCACGATCACCGGTGTCTGCAGCCGGTCGGCCAGATCGAAGCTCTGTGCCGCCATCTCGAAGCATTCCCTGGGCGACGCCGGGAACAGCACCACCTGCTTGGTATCGCCGTGCGAAGCATAGGCCGCGGACAGCACGTCCGACTGCTGGGTGCGGGTCGGCATCCCGGTGGAGGGCCCGGCGCGCTGGATGTCGAACAGCACCACGGGCACCTCGGCGAAGTAGGCCAGGCCGAGGAACTCGCTCATCAACGATAGTCCCGGGCCCGAAGTGGCGGTGAAGGCGCGCGCTCCATTCCAGCAGGCACCGATGGCCAGGCCGATGGCCGCCAGCTCATCCTCGGCCTGGGCGATGGCGAACTTCTTGAGGCCGCTGCCCGGATCGATGCGCAGCCGGTTGCAGTACTTCTCGAACTCCTCGATCACCGAAGTGGAGGGCGTGATCGGATACCAGCCCGCCACCGTGGCGCCGCCGTAGATCGCGCCCAGTGCCAGCGCGGTATTGCCTTCCATCAGGATGCGGTCGCCGACCAGGTCGCGGCGCGCGACGCGGATGCCCAGCGGGCACCGGAAGTGCTCGACGGCATACTGGTAGCCCAGCTCCAGCGCGTGGACATTGGGGGCGATCAGTTTTTCCTTGCCCTTGAACTGTTCGCCCACCAAATCCTTCAGCACGCCGAACTCGATGTCGAGCAGCGCCGCCAGGGCGCCGACGTAGATCACGTTCTTGAACAGCTGGCGCTGCCGCGCCTGGGTGTATTGCGTGCGGCAGATCTCGGTCAGCGGAATGCCGATGAATTGCACGTCGTCGCGCATCAGGCGCAGATCGAGGGGCTTGGTGTTGTCGTAGATGCAATAGCCGCCGGATTCGAGCTCGCGAATGTCCTTCGCCATGCTCTGCGGGTTCATGCACACCACCGCGTCGACGCCGCCGCGCCGGCCGGTATAGCCCTGATCGGACACCCGCACCTCGTACCAGGTGGGCAGCCCCTGGATGTTGGAGGGAAAGATGTTCTTCGGGCTGACCGCCACACCCATGCGGAAGATCGCCTTCGCAAACATGTTGTTGGCGCTGGCCGAGCCGGTGCCGTTGACATTGGCGAAGCGGATCACGAAATCATTGACGCCCTGGATCGCTTTCATAGGATAGGTGCCGCCTTGGTGACCTGATAGAGGAATTTCTGCATGTCCCAGGCCGAGGTGGGACAACGCTCGGCGCACAGCCCGCAGTGCAGGCAGACGTCCTCGTCCTTGACCATGATGCGGCCGGTCTTCAGCGCCCCGGAGGCGTAGAGTGGCTGCTCCAGGTTGACCGCCGGAATGCGCAGTCGGGAGCGCAGCTCGGCCTCGCCCTGCCCGGCAGTTTCGAGAAAGTTGATGCAGTCGGTGGGACAGATGTCGACGCAGGCGTCGCACTCGATGCACAGCGAATCGGTAAATACTGTCTGCACATCGCAGTTGAGGCAGCGTTCGGCCTCCTTGTAGCCGGTGTCGCGGTCGAAGCCGAGTTCGACCTCGACGTGGCGATCGCCCAATGCCAGCGCCTTCTCCGCATGGGGAACCTTGTAGCGCCGGTCGATCTCGACGCGGCTGTCGTAGCTCCACTCGTGGATGCCCATCTTCTGGGTGATCAGGGTGGTGCCGGGCAGCGGACGCTCGGCGACATTCTCGCCCCGGCAGAAGCGGTCGATCGACACCGCGGCCTGGTGGCCGTGCGCCACCGCGGTGATGATATTCTCCGGACCGAACGCGGCATCGCCGCCGAAGAACACCCGCGGATTGGACGACTGGAAGGTGACGCGGTCGACCGCCGGCATCTCCCACTGATCGAACTCGATGCCGATATCGCGCTCGATCCAGGGAAAGGCGTTCTCCTGGCCAATCGCCATCAGCACTTCGTCGCACGGGTAGAACGCCGGCTCCTCGCCGGTGGACACCAGGCTGCGCTTGCCGTTGGCGTCGTAGCGCGCTTCGACGCGGTCGAATTTCATGCCGATCAGGCGGCCGTCCTCGACCACGAATTCCAGCGGCACATGGTTGTCGATGATGGGGATATCCTCGGCCATGGCATCGTCCTTTTCCCAGGGTGAGGCCTTCATGTCGGCAAAGGGGCTGCGCACGATGACCTTGACTTCATCGCCGCCCAGGCGCCGCGCGGTGCGGCAGCAATCCATTGCGGTATTGCCGCCGCCGAGCACGATCACCCGCTTGCCGACGCTGGTGACATGACCAAAGGCCACGCTCGCCAGCCAGTCGATGCCGATGTGGATGGCAGTATCGGCCTCCTGGCGGCCGGGCAGCTTGGGCAGGTCGCGCCCACGGGGCGCCCCGGAACCGACGAACACCGCGTCGTAGCCCTGCCCGAGCAGGCCCTTGAGGCTGTCCACATACCGATTGAAATGGGTGACCACGCCCAGATTCAGGATGTAGCCGACTTCCTCGTCGAGTACCTGTTCCGGCAGGCGGAACGACGGGATCTGGCTGCGCATGAAACCGCCACCCTTGGACTGTTCGTCGTACAGGTCGAGGTGATAGCCCAGCGGCGCCAGATCGCGGGCCACGGTCAGCGACGCCGGGCCCGCCCCCACCAGGGCCACGCGCTTGCCGTTCTTGACGCCAGGGGCCTTGGGCAGCCGCGCCGCAATGTCATCCTTGTTGTCCGCCGCCACCCGCTTGAGGCGGCAGATGGCGACCGGTTCGTCATCGACCCGGCCGCGCCGGCAGGCGGGCTCGCATGGCCGGTCGCAGGTGCGGCCCAGCACCCCCGGGAACACATTCGATTCCCAGTTGATGAGATAGGCATCGCTGTAGCGCCCGGCGGCGATCAGGCGGATGTACTCCGGCACCGGCGTATGCGCGGGACAGGCGTACTGGCAATCGATCACCCGGTGGAAAAACTCGGGATCCTGGATGTTTGTCGGTTTCAACCTCTACCCCCGGTAGCATGCCCGGGCTCTGCGAGCCCGTCAGCACGCGGCTAAAAATGGCGCGGATCATACAGCAAATCAATGGCGGCCCTGCAGACGCGTACGGTGCCGACGTTGCGCATCGCCACCGTCAAAACTAGGCCTCACCGCGGTCCGGAAAACCAAGCGCCGCCAAGGCGCCACCTACCTCCTCCAGGGTCGCGGGATCGTCGATCGTGGCCGGCGGTTTCCAGGCCTCGCCATCGGCGATGGCGCGCATGGTGCCGCGCAGCACCTTGCCCGAACGGGTCTTGGGCAGGCGCGCCACGACAGTGCACAGCTTGAAGGCGGCGACCGGGCCGATGCGCTCCCGTACCATGCCCACCACCTCATCGCAGATCGCGCGGGGCTCGCGGCGCACGCCATCCTTGAGCACCACCATACCCAGGGGGAGCTGGCCCTTCATCGGATCGGCAACGCCGATCACCGCGCACTCGGCCACGTCCGGATGCGCGGCCAGCACCTCCTCCATGGCACCGGTGGACAGACGGTGGCCGGCGACGTTGATCACGTCGTCGGTCCGCGCCATCACGAATACATAGCCGTGCGCATCGATGTAACCAGCGTCCCCAGTCTCGTAGTAACCCGGAAAGGAGGCGAAATAGGATTTGACGAAGCGCTCGTCGTTGCCCCACAGGCCGATGAAGGTTCCCGGTGGCAGTGGCTGGCGCAGCACCAGGGCGCCGATCTGGCCTGCCGGCAGGGGCCGGCCCTGGTCGTCGAGGGCCTCCAGCACGAAGCCCGGCACCGGCTTGGTGGGCGATCCCGGCACCACCGGCAGCAGCTCGATGCCGCGGCAGTTGGCACAGGCCGGCCAGCCCAGTTCGGTCTGCCACCAGTGGTCGATGACCGGCACACCGAGGCGGCGCTGGGCCCAGTCGAGGGTGTCGGGGTCGCAGCGCTCGCCGGCCAGAAAAAGGGCCTCGAACCGGCTGAGATCATGGCGCTCGATGTGCTCGCCGTTGGGGTCTTCCTTCTTGATGGCGCGAAAGGCCGTGGGCGCGGTGAAAAACACCTTGACCCCGTACTCGGCGATGATCCGCCAGTAGGCGCCCGGGTCCGGCGTGCCCACCGGCTTGCCCTCGTAGAGAATGCTGGTGCTGCCGTTGAACAGCGGCCCGTAGACGATATAGGAGTGCCCCACCACCCAGCCGACATCGGAGGCCGCCCAGAACACGTCCCCGGGGCCGACCCCGTAGACCTTGCGCATGCTCCACAACAGCGACACCACGCAGCCGCCGGTGTCGCGGACCACGCCCTTGGGCTGGCCGGTGGTGCCCGAGGTATAGAGCACGTAGAGCGGATGTCCGGACGGCACCGGCACGCACCCCACCATGGCCGCGGCAGCCTCGAGCTCGCGCCAATCCAGATCGCGGTCGGCGATCAGCTCGGCGCGCTGCTGCTCCCGCTGCAGGATCACACAGCGCTCCGGCTTGTGCCGGGCGAGCTCGATGGCACGATCGAGCAGCGGCTTGTAGGGCACCAGGCGGCCGGGCTCGATGCCACAGGACGCAGCGACCACCACCTTCGCCTGCACATCGTCGATGCGCACCGCCAGCTCGTTGGCGGCAAAGCCGCCGAACACCACCGAATGGATGGCACCAATGCGCGCGCAGGCGAGCATGGCGATGGCCGCTTCCGGCACCATGGGCATGTAGATCACCACGCGGTCCCCGGTGCCGACGCCGAGGGAGCGCAGCGCACCGGCAAACCGGGCCACCCGATCGCGCAGCTCCCGGTAGCTGAAGCGCTGCTTGGTGTCGGTCACCGGGCTGTCGTAGATCAGCGCCAGCCGCTCGCCGTGCCCCGCCTCGACGTGGCGATCGAGAGCGTTGTGACAGGCGTTCAGCTCACCATCGGGAAACCAGCGCAGGAACGGCGGATTGGCATCGTCGAGCATGGTCTGCGGGGCCCGCTGCCAGTCCACCGCCTTGGCCGCCTCGCCCCAGTAGCCGCGCGGATCCGCGCTGGCACGGCGGTATTCGGCATCGTATTCGCCACTCATTGTCCCCCCCAACGTCTCTGCCTGTGCCCGGCACCGTCCGGCGCACAGTCCCGACTGCGGGGCCTGTGTGCCTTGCCAAGGCGTTATTGATAACCATGCATTAAACAGTGGTGCGCAACTGGCTTCAACGACGGCCTCCCAGCCCGGCCGCGACGCTGCTACCCTAGCCACCCGGCGCGGGGTTGGCGGCCCCGTTCACAGCCACGCTATCGGTGAAACTCCCATGTCGCTGCCCATCACCATGAACTGCATCGAGATCGCCCGGCCCGGCGGCCCCGAAGTCCTGACCCCGGCGCAGCGGCCGCTGCCCGCTCCGGGAGACGGCGAGGTGCTGATCCGGGTCGTCGCCGCAGGCGTCAACCGCCCCGACGTGGTCCAGCGCCAGGGAGGTTATCCGGCGCCGCCCGGCGCCTCGGACCTGCCCGGGCTGGAAGTCGCCGGGGAGATCGCTGCCCTGGGCGCCGGCACCGGCGATTGGCGGGTGGGCGATCGGGTCTGCGCCCTGCTCGCCGGCGGCGGCTACGCCGAATACGCTACCGCCCACCACGAGCTGTGCCTGCCGATCCCGGGCGGCCTGTCTGCGATCGAGGCAGCAGCGCTGCCGGAGACCGCGTTCACCGTGTGGCACAACCTGTTCGAACGGGCCGCCCTGCAGACCGGCGAAGTGCTGCTGGTCCACGGCGGCACCAGCGGCATCGGCACGCTTGCGATCCAGCTCGCCACCGCCCTCGGCGCCCGGGTGTTCGCCACCGCCGGCAGCGCGGAGAAGGTGGCGACCTGCGAAAAACTTGGCGCGATCCGCGCCTTCGACTACCACCGCGAGGATTTCGTCGAGGGCCTCAAGACCGCCGTCGGCGGCGCCAACGTGATCCTGGACATGGTCGGCGGCGACTACGTGCAGAAGAACCTGCGCGCCGCGGCGTTTCGCGGCCGCATCGTCTCCATCGCCTTCCTGCGCGGGTCCAAGGTCGAGGTCGACCTGATGCCGATGATGCTCAAGCAGCTGGTGCTCACCGGCTCGACCCTGCGCAGCCAGCCGATCGCCGACAAGGCGCGCATCGCCCGCGCGGTGCGGGAACAGGTCTGGCCACTGATCGAGGGCGGCAGCGTCCGCCCGCTGGTGCACGCCACCTTTCCCCTCGCCGAAGCCGCCGCCAGCCACACACTGATGGAGAGCAGCGCGCACCAGGGCAAGATCGTGCTGGCGGTGGCGCCGTGAACGACGACCGCCGCCTGGTCTACAGCACCGATCGGGGCCGCATCCGCTCCGCGCCACCGCCCGCCACCGCGCCCAAAGCCGGCGACGGCATCGCCCGGGTGCGCCGCGAGACCGCGGGCCGTGGCGGCAAGACCGTCACCACCATCGCCGGGCTGGCGCTCCCCGAGCCGGCGCTGCAGGACCTGGCCAAGCGGCTCAAGCAGCGCTGCGCGACCGGGGGCCATGTGCGCGACGGCGTGATCGAACTCCAGGGCGATCACCGCGACGCCGTGGTCGCCGCCCTGGAGGCCCTCGGCCACCGGGTCAAGCGCGCCGGCGGCTGACCGCCCCGTCGCGCGCGACGATCGGCACCGCAGCACCTATGCGCTGGCGCCCCCCAACGGCGGCGAGCTCGCCCTACATCACGCCGGAAGGCGCCGCGGCGCTGCGCGCGGAATTGGACCGCCTCTGGCGGCTGGAGCGCCCGGCGGTCACCCGCCAGGTACAGGCCGCAGCGGCCAACGGGGATCGCTCCGAAAACGCCGACTACCTCTACGGCAAGCGCCGCCTGCGGGAAATCGACCGCCGCGTGCGCTACCTGCGCCACCGCCTGGCTGCGGTGGTGGTGGTCGGTGCGCCACCGGCCGATCGCGCCAGCATCCGCTTCGGCGCCTGGCTGACGCTCGAAACGCCCACCGGCGCGGTGCATCGCTACCGCCTGGTGGGCGCCGACGAGATCGATCCCGCGCGCAACTGGATCAGCATCGACTCACCCCTGGCCCGGGCGCTGCTGGGCCGGCGTCGCGGCGAGTCGGTCACCCTGGATTCCGGCGGCACCTGGCGGATCGCCGCGATCGACTACCAACCCGCGCCCTGACCGGCCAGTCCGACGCACAGGAAGCACTCTGCAATCAAAGAAAAACGGGTTCTTCCCGCACCCGGTAATCGCGCACCGACAACCCGAAGGCGCCATCGGGATGGGTGCGGCGGATCAGAAATTCCTTGTCGAGACGGCCCGTATCGGTGAGATCGAGTTCCACCGTGCGCTCCTCCATGGGCTGCTTGGCGGCATCGCGCAGCAGGAGCACGGTGGGCAGGTGGCGGAATTTCGGCTTGCCGGCCAGCACGATCCCCGCCATGCCGTTGCGCAACTCCACGATGGTCCCCGGGGGATAGGGCCCGATGGCTTGGAGAAAGTGCAGCGCCAGTTTCTCGTCGAACTGGGTGCCGCGGTTTTCGAAGATGATCTTCAGAGCCTCCGCGGAAGGCTGCTCCGGCGCGTAGCAGCGGTTGCTGGTGATGGCGTCGTAGGCATCCACAATCGCGATGATGCGGCTGAATTCCGAAATTTCCCGCGCCCCCAGGCCGTGGGGATAGCCGCCGCCATCAGGCCGCTCGTGATGGTTCAGAGCGACGTCCAGCGCCAGTTCGTGCAGGTTGTCTGCGGTCTCCTGCAGCAGTTCGTGACCCGCGACGGTGTGTCCCTTCATCACCGCGAATTCCGCTTCCGTCAGGCGCCCCGGTTTGTCGAGAATCGCCGCAGGAATGCGCATCTTGCCAACGTCGTGCAACAGCCCGCACAGGCCGAGCAGATGCAGGTCACGCTCCTCCACTCGCAGATGGCGGCCGAAGGCGATGGCGAGTACGCAGACGTTGAGGCAGTGCTCGGCGGTGTACTCGTTGCGATGCTTAATCTTGGTCATCCACAGCAGTGCTTCGGGATTGGCGAGGATGGTCGCCACGCAGCCGGCCACGGTCTGCTCAGCGGCCTGGGTATCCAGCATCTGCCCGGCATGGGCCGCCTGCAGCAGACGCTTGATGTTGACGCGGCCGGCATCCAGGACGCGGCGCGCCACCTCGTGTTCCAGGCGCACCGGCTTGTTCGCGATGTAGGCCGGGCGTGACCGCACAGCGGGCTTTTCCGCCCGCGAACGGCGCTCCG
>JADLCO010000146.1 GCA_020847115.1 Pseudomonadales bacterium
ATTGGCGCCACCTCTCCAGGGGTGGGGCGCCCCATCCCCTGGCAGATGCTGGGACCCTGGCTGGCTCTGTCGTCGATAGCCCTGCTGTTGCCCTGGTTGTGGCCCGGCACGGCGGATATGGCCTGGTCGCTGATGTGGCCGTTGGCCGCGGGCCTGCTGCTGGCTGCCATCGCATTGATCTGGCGCCGTGGTGCGCCGATTCGGGTGCCGGAAGGAGACCTGCTGATACCGGTGGAAGCCCTGATGCTGGGCTTGGCCCGCCGGGTACGCGCCACCCCGTGGCTCTGGCGGGCCGCCGGCGAGGGCCCTCTGCGCGCCCGCGCGCGCCTGCTCTGGCGCCATGCCGGCCGGGGTGCAGCCAGCCTGGAAAAGGGCTTGGGACGCTGGGAAAGCATCGGCACCCTGTTCATGGTACTAGTGCTGGTGGTGTTTCTGTTGCTGTTCGCCGATGGTGCCGCGGCAACCTGTCATCGAGCCGCCCCGTAACCCAGCTCCGCAAAGCGGAGGGTCATCGCGGCGCACGGGAACCTCCTGGAAACGATGAAATTGTCGCTTCCTGGCGTCCGTTTCGGGGCACAAGTGCACAGACAAGGCACCGGGGAAAGCCCGCGCTCGGTGAGAAAAAAACGGCGGGGAGACCCCGCCGCAAGGTGGCAACAACCAACCGGAGATCGATGTCAGGCGGCCTGATAACCGGGCGCTTCCCAGTCGCGCACCACAGGCACGACCTGTTCGGCGAACAGCTTCATGCTCTGCTTGGCGTACTCGTAGGGCATGCCGGCGAAGCTGAAGCTGCAATTGATGTCCATCGGGCCGATGATGTTCTGGATGCTCTCGATGCGCTCCAGACACTGCGCCGGGGTACCCCAGATCTGCAGGTCGGCGAACTGGCGGCCCATGGCTTCGTCGCCGGACTTGCGCATCGCCTTGGCGGCCTCGTGATAGAAATCGTAGGCGCCTTTGCCGCGGTCGCCGAAGTGTTCGCCCTTCATCTCGTAGTGGACCATGGCAGAGATCCAGTAGTCGGACATGTAGTGGTAGGCCATGTCCTCGGCCTTCTTCGGATCCTTGTCGCAGATCACGAACAGGTTGGCGCTGGTGGGCGGCGGCGCCTTGCCGTTCTGCTCCTTGCGGTAGAACTCGCGCCAGCGCCCGATCTCGATCGCCCGCTTCTCCCAGGGGCCGATGGCGAAGGTCATGATCGACCCGCCCAGCTTGGCGGCATGGGGTGCGGTGTCGGGCGACATGGAGACGATGAAGGTGCGGTCGCGGAAAGACTTGAACGGGCGCGGGCGAATCTCGCGGCGCTCCTGCTTGAAGTACTTGCCGTTGCCTTCCATGAAACCGGTTTCCAGCGCCTCCAGCACCATGGCCGCCATCTCGTTCATGCGGTCGCGGGATTCGGCCATGTCGATGCCGAACCCGTCATATTCGATCTTGGCGAGTCCGCGGCCCATGCCGAGCAATACCCGGCCCTTGGAGATGTTGTCGAGCATGGCGATGTCGGTCGCCACCCGGATCGGATCCTTGTGCCAGGGCAGGATGATGGCCGCAGTGCCGAGCTTGATGCGCTTGGTCTGCCCGGCCATGAAGGCCAGAAACTGAGGGATATTGGGGCACAGGGTGTAATCGGTGAAGTGGTGCTCCACGGCCCAGATCGAATCCAGCCCCAGCGGCTCCGACATGAGCGCGATGTCGAGCTCGTTCTGGTACATGTCGAAATCGCTTTGCGGCAGATTGGGGTGGTTCTGAAACAGCATCAGCTGGCCGACTTTCATGGACGCGCTCCTCTCGGAAACAGGGACAGGTGAAAATTCGTTCGCCGAGCGGATGGTAGCGAGGCACGCGCGGGGCTCGCCAGCGCAATCCGGCCCGTGCCTGATCTGGCGCAAGTGGCGCGACGGATCATCGGCCGCTGCCCGTCGAGCCCACAACAGCGTCCCCACGAAAAAGGGCGGCCGCAGCCGCCCTCACCGCTGCGCCGATTGGCGCTCAGCCGGCCGCGGCCTTGCGCTCGGCCCAGCCGTTTTTCAGCACCGGCAGGACCTTCTCGCCGAACAGCTTCATGCTCTGCTTGGCCTGATCGTAGGGCAGACCGGCGTAGCTGAAGGTGACGTTGACGTCGATGTCGCCGACCAGATCCTCGATCGCCTTGATCTGCTGCAGGATCTGATCCGGGGTGCCGTACACCTGACAGTTGGTGAACATCTTGCCCATGCCCTCGTCGCCGATGTGGCGCATGGCTGCGGCCGACTTGGCGTAGTGGTCGTACTGGCCGCCCTTGCCGGCGAAGTGGTCGCCTTTCATTTCATAGTGGGCGGTGGCGGTGTTCCAGTACTCCGCCATGTGCTTGTGGGCGACGTCGTGGGCGCGGCTGGCATCGGTGTCGCAATAGGCAATCACGTTGGCCACCGAGGGCGGCGCCGGGCGATTCCACTCCTTCTCGTAGAGTTCGCGCCAGGCGTCGATATCGGGCTTGCGCTTCTCCCAGGGGCCGATCGCGAAGGTCATCAGCGCGCCGCCGATCTTGGCCGCGTGGGGCACGGTGTCGGGGGACATGGACACCACATAGGTGCGATCCTCGAAGGAGCGGATCGGCCGCGGGCGGATCTCGCGCCGCTCCTGCTTGAAGTACTGGCCATTGCCTTCCATGAAACCGGTGTTGAGGCCCTGCAGGATCATGTGCGCGGCCTCGTTCATGCGGCCGCGGGATTCCTCCATCGGGATGCCGAAGCCGTCGTACTCGATCTGCGCCAGGCCGCGGCCGAAGCCGGACAGGGCGCGACCACCGGAGAGGTTGTCGAGCAGCGCGAAATCGGTGGCCACGCGCAGCGGATCCTTGTGCCAGGGCAGGATCACCGCCGCGGTGCCGAGCTTGAGCTTGGTGGTGCGGCCCGCCATGTAGGCCAGGAATTCGATGATGTTGGGCGACAGCAGGTAGTCGGTGAAGTGGTGCTCGGTACACCAGATCGAATCGAAGCCCAGGGCTTCGGTCATGTCTGCGACCTGGAGTTCATTGACGTAGACCTCG
>JADLCO010000147.1 GCA_020847115.1 Pseudomonadales bacterium
GCACCGGCGTGCGGCTGACGCCGAAATGGTCCGCCAGTTCCGTCTCCGTGACGCGTACCCCGGGATAGAGCGCGAAGCTGAGGATCATGTCCTTGAGGCGGCGATAGATGTCGGCGGGCGAAAGCCGGGGCGATTCACTCATAGCGCAGACAGCGAGTCTCGATTGCGCACCATTGTATACAAGCAAACCGCCTAAAGTGGTGCAGTTGTCCGACTTCCATCGCTCCAAACAATCCCGTTCTCCGAAGAGCTTCCTTGCCATTCAATCAGTTACCACCATTAATGCCCGGCGGCATGGATATTGAATGCCATGTTGTATGCAAGATTGCCGGTCAGACGCACGACATGAACATCACACCATCCGCCACCACGGTCACGCTCCCCGCCGACCCCTATCCCTTGATCCTGGCACCGGCCACCACCGCCTTGGTGGTGATCGACATGCAGCGCGATTTTCTCGAGCCCGGCGGTTTCGGCGAGATGCTGGGCAACGACGTGTCACTGCTGCGCAGTGCCATCGCCCCCTGCCAGTCGCTGCTCGATGTGGCACGCAAGTTGGGCCTGCTGGTGATCCACACCCGCGAGGGACACCGCCCGGATCTGACCGACGCGCCGCCGGCCAAGCTGGCCCGCGGCCGGGGCGACCGGCGCATCGGCGATCCCGGCCCCATGGGCCGCATCCTGATCCGCGGCGAGCCCGGCCACGACATCATCCCCGAACTCGCGCCCGAACCCGGCGAGCCGGTGGTCGACAAACCCGGCAAGGGTGCCTTCTGCCAGACCGATCTGGCGCTGATCCTGGCCAATGCCGGCATCCGCACGCTGCTCGTCGCCGGCGTCACCACCGAGGTGTGTGTACACACCACCGTACGCGAGGCCAATGACCGCGGCTTCGAGTGCCTGGTCGCGAGCGATGCCGTGGCGTCCTATTTCCCGGAGTTCCACCGCGCGGCACTCGCCATGATCACCGCCCAGGGCGGCATCTTCGGCTGGGTCGCCCCCGCGGCCACCGCCTGCGCGGCGCTCGCCGCCACCACCGCCTGATTCTGTCCACCCACCCCGCGAGGTCCCGACCATGAACGACAGCAGCCCGAAACTCTGGTCGCCCGGCGACTGGAATGCACTGTTCGGCTTCGGCACCAACATCCTGGTCAATGTGCTGACGCTGACCGCGCTGCTGCGCTACGTGCTGAAACTGCCGGACGAGATCGTGTTCGGCCGCATCCTGCCGGCCACCGGGCTGATGCTGTTCCTGTCCACGGTGTACTACGCCTGGCTCGCCTGGCAGCTCGCCAAGACGGAAGGCCGCGACACCGTGTGCGCACTGCCCTCGGGCATCAGCGTGCCGCACATGTTCGTGGTGGTGTTCGTGATCATGCTGCCGATCGGGGCGGCGAGCGGCGACCCGATCAAGGGCTGGGAGGCCGGCCTCACCTGGGTATTCATCCAGAGTTTCGTGCTGATGGCCGGCGGCTTCATCGCGCCCTACGTCAAGAAAATCACCCCGCGCGCGGCACTGCTGGGTGCGCTGGCCGGGGTGTCGATCGCGTTCATCTCGATGAAGCCCGCGCTCGACATCTACCTGGATCCGGCCATCGGCCTCGTCTGCTTCGCGATCCTGCTGGCGAGCTGGTTTGGCGGCGTGCGCTACTGGAAGGGCCTGCCGGCCGGCCTAGTGGCGATCGCGGTGGGCTCGCTGATCGCCTGGGGAGGACTCGCCTTCGGCTTCAGCTTCGGCGGCATGAACCTCGACCAGCTCGGCGCCTCGTTCGCCAGCTTTGGCTTTTCGGTACCGTTGCCGGCCGTGGGCCATGTCTTCGGCGGCTTCGAATACCTGGGCGTGATCCTGGTCACCGCCATCCCGTTCGGCATCTACGATCTGGTCGAGGCCATGGACAACGTGGAGAGCGCCGAGGCCGGCGGCGATCACTTTCCCACCACGCGCGTCATCACCGCCGACGGCGTGGTCAGCCTGGTCGGCTGCCTGCTCGGCAACCCTTTCATCAATGCCGTGTACATCGGCCACCCCGGCTGGAAGGCGATCGGCGGGCGCATCGGCTATTCGGCCGCCACCGGCGTCATGGTGCTGCTGCTGACCTGGTTCGGCATCGTCGCGGTGCTGATGGCGCTGATCCCGGTGGTGGCCATCTCGCCCATCCTGCTCTACATCGGCATGCTGATCGGCGCCCAGGCCTTTCAGGACACGCCGAAGGCGCACGCGCCGGCGGTGGTGCTGGCGCTGGTGCCGCAGGTGGCGGCCTGGGGCAAGCTGCAGATCGACAACGCACTGGGCGCCGCCGGCACCAACGCCGCCGCGGTGGGCATCGACAAGCTGGCCGGCTCCGGGGTGCTCTACCAGGGCCTGGAACTGCTCGGCAGCGGCGCCATCCTCACCAGCCTGATCCTGGCCGGCGTCACCGCCTGTCTGATCGACCGCAACCATCGGCGCGCCGCCGGCTTCGCGCTGGCCGGCGCCGTGCTCACCTTCTTCGGCTTCATGCACAGCGAGGCGATCGGCGTCGGCCACAGCCCGGCCGCGGCGCTCGCCTACCTGGCGGTGGCAGGGGGCCTGTTCGGCCTCGCCCGGCAACCGGCGGCGGCGCCGGTCGCCGCCACGGTGGCGACCGTCCGGGTGACCGACTGAGCATTGCCGGATGGCATCGGCGCAGCGCCGGCCATCCGGTTTTTCTGCGAACAACTTGCATACATCCTGGAATTCAACAGGCCACAGCAGTAGAGGAATTTCGATCATGCCCAGCACCCGCACATCCGCCACCTGCCTGCTCGCGCTCGGCGCCGCACTCAGCCCCTCCGCCACCTACGCCGGCTCGGCGCTGTTCGCCACCACCAATATCCAGTACCTGCACGGCACCAGCTATGCCGACTTCAACCCCGACGGCGGCTTCAGCCATTCCGACGAGGCGAGCATCGTCACCATCGAGCACTTCAATGCCTGGAAGTACGGCGACAACTTCATCTTCGTCGATATCACCAACCCCGACGGCGAGGGCGATGCCTTCGGCACCACCACCGAGGGTGATGGCAGTTTCTACGCGGAAATCTCGCCGCGGCTGTCGATCGGCAAGATCTTCTTCGACCGGGAACTGTCCTGGGGCATGGTCAAGGATGTACTGTTCACCTCCACGCTGGAAATTCCGGAATCCCCGGTGGAACAGACCTGGCTGTACGGCTTGGCCGCCGATCTCACCCTGCCGGGCTTTCAGTTCTTCCAGTTCAACTGGTACATCCGCAACAACCAGACCTCGGGCGTCGATACCGGTCAGCAGGTAACCCTGGTCTGGGCGGCGCCGTTCAAGCTCGGCCCCGTGCCCATGATGTTCGAGGGCTTCTTTGACTACGCCTGGGGCGAGGACCCGTTGCAGGACAACATCATCACCGCGCCGCGCCTGCTGGTGGACGTGGGCGAGTTGATGGGCGTCGGCGGCGGCAAGCTGCAGGCTGGCGTCGAGTACCAGATCTGGCGGAACAAGTTCGGTATCGACGGCATGGACGAGGACGTCGCCCAGGCCATGGTGAAGTGGATCTGGTAATCCCATGACCGCGGCCGTCGAAAACGCATCGCTGCCGGACTTCGGCGCACTCCGGCAGGCCCTGTCCAGCGGCACGACGGCGCGGGCGGTGGCCGAGCAGGTCATCGCCCGCCGCCGGGCGGTGACGGCGGGCGGCATCTGGATTACCGAGGTTCCGGACGATGCGCTGCGCGAACGCACCGCCGCCCTCGACGCCCTGCCGCCTGCCGCGCGCGGGCCTCTGCACGGCGTGCCGTTCGC
The DNA here is from genome assembly GCA_020847115.1 of Pseudomonadales bacterium. Taxonomy (GTDB): domain Bacteria; phylum Pseudomonadota; class Gammaproteobacteria; order Pseudomonadales; family Porticoccaceae; genus JAGPUQ01. The sequence goes on from JADLCO010000147.1 coordinate 3,792, forward strand.
GGTCAAGGACAACCTCGACGTCGCCGGCCTGCCAACGACGGCCGCCTGCCCCGGGTTCGCCTACCTGCCGACCCACACCGCGCCCGCCGTGCAGCGCCTGCTCGATGCCGGCGCGCTGCTGATCGGCAAGACCAACATGGACCAATTCGCGACCGGCCTGTCCGGCACGCGCACGCCCCATGGCGCGCCGGCCAACGCGTTCGATGCTGCCTACATCTGCGGCGGGTCGAGTTCGGGTTCGGCGCTCGCGCTGGCGCATGGCCTGGTCAGCTTCGCGCTCGGCACCGACACCGCAGGCTCGGGCCGCGTTCCGGCCGCGCTCGGCAATCTCGTCGGCCTCAAGCCCAGCCGCGGCCTCGTCAGCAGCCGCGGCGTGCTGCCCGCGTGCCGCTCGCTCGACTGCGTGTCGGTGTTCGCACTCACCTGCGCCGACGCCGCCGCAGTGCTCGACGCCATTGCGGGCTTCGACGCCGAGGATCCCGTTGCACGCGCCGACTGGCCGGTGGTGCCGGTGCCCGGTACAGTGTTCCGCTTTGGCGTGCCCCAGCCCGAGCAACTCGATTTCGACGGCGATGCGGCCGGTCCCCATGCCTTCGCACGGGCTGTCGCGGCATTCGAAGCACTCGGTGGCACGGCCGTCGCGATCGACTACACGCCCTTTCACGACGCCGCACGCCTGCTCTACGACGGCCCCTGGCTCACCGAACGGCGGCTCGCGGTCGGCGATTTCCTGGACCGCTGCCCGGACGCCGTGCTGCCGGTGGTGCGGGACATCATTCTCGGCGCCGACCGCTTCACGGCCGCCGACGCCTTCGCCGCCGACTACCGCCTGCGTGCGCTGCGCCGCGCGGTCGAGCCGCTATGGCGGGACATCGATTGCGTGCTGACGCCCACCATCCCGGCCGCCTACACGCGCGCCGCGGTGCTGGCCGATCCGGTCGCGCTCAACTCGCGCCTCGGCCACTACACCAACCACATGAACCTGCTCGACCTGTGCGCCGTGGCAGTGCCGGCGGGTTTCCTGCCGTCCGGCCTGCCGTTCGGCGTCACCGTGCAGGCGCCGGCCGGGCACGACCGGGCGCTGCTCGCGCTCGCCGACCGCCTGCACCGCGCGCTCAACACCACCACCGGCGCAGCGGGCCTGCCGCTCGCCGACACGCCGCCGTACACCGCGAGCGACGACGGCGCCACGCTCGACCTCGCCGTCTGCGGCGGCCACATGCAGGGTCTGCCGCTGAACGGCGAACTCGCCGCTCGCGGCGGGCGCTTCATCGAAAGCACCCGCACCGCCCTCGGCTATCGCCTCTACGCGCTCGCCGGCTTCGACCCGCCCCGCCCGGGCCTGGTGCGCGACGCCACCGGTGGCGCCATCGAGGTCGAGGTCTGGCGCCTGCCGCTCGCCGAGGTCGGCGCATTCCTCGTCGGCGTACCGGCGCCGCTCGCCATCGGCACCGTGCAGCTCGACGGCGACCGCACCGTGAAGGGCTTTCTGTGCGAAGCCGCCGCGCTCACCGGTGCCACCGACATCACCGCCCACGGCGGCTGGCGGGCGTGGCTCGCCGCCCGCTGAGAGTCTGCATGGACCTTGCTAGAGCCAACACAGGCTGTCCCCGTCCGCTGCTTGAGGAGCCCACGTGAGCCTCGTCCACCTCGACGCCAACCCTTACCCCTGGCCATACGACGGCGATTTGCGGCCCGCCAACACCGCGCTCGTCATCATCGACATGCAGACCGACTTCTGCGGCCCGGGCGGCTACGTCGACACCATGGGCTACGACATCTCCCTCACGCGCGCGCCCATCGAGCCGATCCGCGCCGTGCTCGCCGCGTTTCGCAGCCAGGGCTTTCACGTGATCCACACCCGCGAGGGCCACCGGCCCGATCTGGCCGACCTGCCGGCCAACAAGCGCTGGCGCTCGCGCCGCATCGGTGCGGGCATCGGCGATGCCGGCCCCTGCGGCAGGATTCTGGTGCGCGGCGAGCCGGGCTGGGAAATCATCCCGGAGCTCGCCCCGCTGCCCGGCGAGCCCATCATCGACAAACCGGGCAAGGGCAGCTTCTGCGGCACCGACCTCGAACTGCTGCTGCACACGCGCGGCATCCGCAATCTGGTGCTGACCGGCATCACCACGGACGTCTGCGTGCACACGACGATGCGCGAGGCCAACGACCGCGGCTTCGAGTGCCTGATCCTCGCCGACTGCTGCGGCGCTACCGATTACGGCAACCACCTCGCGGCGCTGAAGATGGTGACCATGCAGGGCGGCGTGTTCGGCGCCGTGGCCGAATCGCCGGCGCTGCTCGCGGCGCTGGCGGCCTGATGGAGCGGGCACAGGCGTTTGCGGAACTCCTGCAACGCGCGGCGCACCCGGAATGGCTCGACTGGCAGCCGCTGCGGCCCGGCATCGACTTCCATGCGCTCTACGGCCAGCCCGGACAGGGACCGGCGGCCGCATTGCTGCGCTATGCACCCGGTGCGTCCATTCCCCTCCATCGCCACCTGGACCATGAACACATCCTGGTACTGGAGGGGTCGCAACGCGATGCCAACGGCGTCTACCCGGCCGGGACCTTGCTGGTCAACCCACCCGGTAGCTGCCACGCGGTGACCAGTGAGGAGGGGTGCCTGGTGCTGGCGATCTGGGCCGGGTCGCTCGACTTCGGCGTAGGCGACGGCTGACCAGGAGCAGTAGCCCCCCACAAGGGAATCGAAGGGGAGTCGCCCGGCCGCATCCTCGTCCTTCAACTGCCGGTGACCTTGGCCAAGGCCCCGTCGCAGGCCTGTTGATCTGTGCTCCGCTGTAACCTTCCCCCGCGCCGCTCGTCGGGTCTATGCTGCGCCCAGGCCAATCTGTCCGGCCCACGCTTTCCAATCCAAAACAATCACGGGGGTGAACCATGTTGGACTATCTGATCAAGGGCGGCACTATCGTCGATGGCACCGGTGCCGCGCGCTACCGGGGCGACGTCGGCGTCAAGGACGGCCGCATCGCGGCAGTGGGCAAGGTCGAACAGGCGGCCAGAGAGACCATCGACGCCAACGGCCTGGTGGTAGCGCCCGGCTTCGTCGACATCCACACTCACTACGACGCCCAAGTGTTCTGGGATCCGGCGCTGAGTCCCTCCTGCTACCACGGGGTGACCAGCATGTTCGCCGGCAACTGCGGCTTCTCGGTGGCGCCGCTCACCGCCGAGGGCAGCGACTACCTGATGCGGATGCTGGCCCGCGTCGAAGGCATGCCGCTACAGAGCCTGCGCGACGGCGTGCCCTGGAACTGGACCTCGTTCGGCAGCTACCTCGACCGGGTCCAGGAGCAACGCCCGGCGGTCAACATCGGCTTTCTGGTGGGCCACTCGGCGCTGCGCCGGGCAGTGATGGGCGCCGCGGCGGTGGATCAGCCCGCCGATCCGCAGCAGCTCGCCGCCATGCAGCAGCTGCTGCACCAGTCGCTCGCCGAGGGCGGCATGGGCTTTTCGTCCTCCCAGGCACCCACCCACAACGACGGCGGCGGCCATCCGGTGCCCTCGCGCGCCGCCGATGGCGCCGAGCTGATCGCCCTGAGCCGCTGCCTCAGGGATCATCCGGGCACCCTGCTCGAATTCATTCCCACGGTGGGCCCGTTCGAAGAGCGCCACATGCAGCTGATGACCGAGATGTCGCTGGCGGCACAGCGCTCGCTGAACTGGAACGTGCTGATCGTCAACACCGGCGCCCGCGCCATCTACGAGAACCAGATCCAGGCCGCGGACTACGCCGCCGCGCGCGGCGCCGAGATCCGTGCCCTCACGTTCGCACAGCCGGTGAGCCTGCGCCTCAACCTGCTCTCGGGCTTCGGCCTCGATGCCCTGCCCGGCTGGGCGGCAGTGCTGGGCCTGCCGGTGCCGGAGCGGATGCGCGCGCTGGCCGATCCCGTCACCCGGGCGCGGTTGATCGACAGTGCAGCGCACCCGGACGTTCCGGTGCTGCTGCGCGCCATGGGCAACTTCAGCGCCATGACCATAGAACAGACCTTTGCGCCCCAGACCAAGGCCTATCAGGGCCGTGCTCTGGCCGAGGTCGCCGCCGAGCGCGGCCAGAGCCCGGCGGACGCCTTTTTCGACATCGCACTCGCCGACGAGCTACGCACCTGTTTCCTGCCCCGGCTCGGCGGTGACGACGAGGAAAGCTGGGCATTGCGCGGCGCGATGTGGAAGGATCCCCGCACCCTGGTCGGCGCCTCCGATGCCGGCGCCCACCTCGACATGATCGACACCTTTGCCTTCAGCACCACAGTACTGGGCGAGGGCGTGCGCAAGCGCGGGCTGCTCACGCTGGAGGAAGGCGTCCACCAGATCACCGATCTGCCGGCGCGCTTCATGGGCCTCAAGGAGCGCGGCCGCATCGCCCAGGGCTGGCACGCCGATCTGGTGGTGTTCGATCCTGAGCGCGTCGGCAAGGGCAAGATGGACATGCGCTTCGACCTGCCCGGCGGCGCCGGGCGCCTCTATTGCGAGGCCGAAGGCATCCACCAGGTGTTGGTCAATGGCGCGGTGATCGTGCGCAACAACCAGCTCACCGGGCAGCGTCCAGGGCGGGTACTGCGCTCCGGCCAAGATACCGAGACGGTGCCGATCCCCGCTGCACGCGGCTGAAACAGTCCAGCTGAACCAAGACAGCTGAAGCAGTCCAATGGCGCCGACCCCGGCAGCAAGGCTCCGGGGTCGGCGCTAACGCTATACTGTGACGATTCGATGACGGCCGCTCTGGCCGCTACCGCTTCGCCGGCTGCCGGCACCACGCTGAAGTCACTCCATGGGCAAGCCGCCACCCATATCGCGCTCGATCTGGTCACCCATGAAATACCCGCTGTTCCGGGTGATGTGGCTGGGCATGACTGTCTCCAACCTGGGCACCTGGATGAACGAGGTTGGCGTCACCTGGTTGATGGCGAGCATGGCGCCATCGAACCTGATGGTGGCGCTGATCCAGACCGCAACCACGCTGCCGTTTTTCCTGCTCTCCTATCCCGCCGGGGTGATGGGCGACATCTGCAACCGGCGCACCGTGCTGATCGCGCTCCACGTCTGGCTGCTGATCTCGGCGGTGGCACTCACCCTGCTCACCTACCGCGAACTCACCACCGAGTGGTGGCTGCTGCTGCTCACCTTCTGCCTGGGCGCCGGCAACGCCATGATGCGGCCCTCCTGGACGGCGAACATTCCTTCATTCGCGCCGCGCAATGAGCTCGCCAACGCCATCACCCTGAACTCGCTCAGCACCAACCTGAGCAAGGCCGCCGGGCCCGCGATCGGTGGCATCCTGGTGGCCGCGGCCGGACCCATTGCAGTGTTCGCGCTCAATGCACTGAGCTTCGTGTTCGTGCTGAGCACGCTGATCTTCCGCCATCCGCGCGACTTCCACACCCAGACCCGTTTGCCCAGCGAGTCCTTCACCACCGCGCTGCGTTCCGGCCTGCGCTACACCCGCCACGATCCGGAACTGCTGGCGGTGCTGGTGCGCTGTCTGGCCAGCTTTCTGTTCATCAGCGTGTTCTGGTCGATGCTGCCGGTGATCATGCTGCGCGAGATGGGCGCCGCCCCCCAGGCCTACGGATTGTTGGTGGGGGCCACCGGGATCGGCTCGTTGATCGGCGCCAACCTGCTGCCCTTGCTGCTGCGCCGCTACACGCGCAACCAGGTATTCGGCGGCGCTTCGCTAGCGTTCGGGCTCGCCCTGCTCGCCATTGCCTGGACCCGCAACTACGCGTTGCTCGGTGTCCTGACCCTGATCGTCGGAGTGTGCTGGATCATGCTCTTTTCGTCGATCGTGGTGGCGTCGCAATCTACTGCTCCCGGCTGGGTGATGGCACGCGTGCTGGCTCTGGTGATGCTGGTCTATGGCGGCAGCGTGGCCGCCGGCAGTGCGCTCTGGGGCTGGTTGTCGGACCTGTTCAGCGTCCAGGTCAGCATCGGCATCGCCGTCGCCGGCCTGCTGGTCTCACTGTCCCTGGGGCGCCGTTTCCCCATCGCCCAGGAGGGCCACAGAGACCTCAGTATGCCGGCGCCGCCCCCCCTGCCGGACCACAGCGCTGGCCTCGATCCCGGCCGCGGGCCGGTGATGATCACCCTGGATTATCGCCCTGCCCCCGGCAACCGCGAAGCCCTGTTGGCGCAACTGCGGCACATGAAGCCGATCCGCCAGCGTACCGGCGCCTGGTTCTGGGAAGTGTTCGAAACGCCGGATCGACCGGGCACCCTGC
>JADLCO010000148.1 GCA_020847115.1 Pseudomonadales bacterium
CGGACGTCACCAAGCTCTCGGGTGGCGAAAAGCGCCGCGTGGCGCTGTGCAAACTGCGGCTGTCACGGCCCGATATGCTGCTGCTCGACGAGCCTACCAACCACCTCGACGCCGAATCCGTGTTCTGGTTGGAGCAGTTTCTGCACAACTTCGCCGGCACCGTGGTGGCGGTGACCCACGACCGCTACTTCCTCGACAACGTGGCCGGCTGGATCCTGGAACTGGACCGCGGCCGCGGCATTCCCTACGAGGGCAATTACAGCACCTGGCTGGAGGCCAAGGAAAAGCGTCTCGCCCAGGAGCAGCGCGCCGAGGAGAGCCACCGCAAGGCGATGCAGGAAGAACTGGAGTGGGTGCGCAAGAATCCCAAGGCGCGACAGGCCAAGAGCAAGGCGCGCCTGCAGCGCTTCGAGGAACTCAGCAGCCAGGAATTCCAGACCCGCAACGAGACCAACGAGATCTACATTCCGCCCGGCCCACGCCTGGGCGACAAGGTCATCGAGCTCGACGGAGTGCGCAAGGGCTTCGGTGATCAACTGCTGATCGATGGCCTGACCCTGAGCATTCCCAAGGGCGCGGTGGTCGGGGTGATCGGCGGCAACGGCGCAGGTAAATCCACCCTGTTCCGCATGATCGCGGGTGCAGAACAGCCCGATGCCGGCACCGTCACCCTCGGCGAGACGGTGAAGCTCGCCTTCGTGGAGCAGAGCCGCGCGACCCTCGATGACGGCAAGACCGTATGGGAGGCGATCTCCGAAGGCCAGGACATCCTGCGCATCGGCGCCTATGAAGTGAATTCGCGCTCCTATATCGGCCGCTTCAACTTCAAGGGCGGCGATCAACAGAAGCGGGTCGGTGACCTCTCCGGTGGGGAACGCGGGCGCCTGCACCTGGCCAACACGCTGAAGCAGGGTGCCAACGTGCTGCTGCTCGACGAGCCCTCCAACGACCTCGACGTGGAAACCCTGCGCGCGCTGGAGGAGGCCATCCTCGCCTTTCCGGGCTGCGTGCTGGTGATCTCCCACGATCGCTGGTTCCTCGACCGTATCGCCACCCACATCCTCGCCTTCGAGGGCAACAGCGAGGTGGTGTTTCACGAGGGCAACTTCAGCGACTACCATGAGGATCTGCTGGCGCGCAAAGGCAACGCCGCGCAACCCCAGCGGATGCGCTACAAGCCACTGAAGACCTGAGACCAATCGGGGGAGCTGCCAGGCCCACCGCGGCGACGGAGACACGGCATGCAAATCGACACCACCTTCCTCGCCGTGGGCGCGCTGATGCTGATCGCCGGCTACGGCGTCACCATCTACAACAGCCTGGTGCGGCTCAAGCACCAGGTGGCACAGACCTGGGCCAATATCGATGTGCTGCTCAAGCAGCGCCACGACGAGCTGCCCAAGCTGGTCGATACCTGCCGCCAGTACATGGAATACGAGCGCGATACCCTGGAGCGGGTGATCGCCGCGCGCTCCCGCGTCGCCACCGCCCGCGAGCAGCAGGACGTTGGCGCGCTGGGCACGGCCGAGACCGAGCTGCGCGCGGGGCTGGGCCGGCTGTTCGCGCTGGCCGAGAACTATCCCCAACTGAAGGCCAGCGAGTCGTTCCAGCACCTGCAGGGACGCATCAGCGATCTCGAAAACGGCATCGCCGATCGCCGCGAGCTCTACAACGCCGCGGTCAACCTCAACAACGTGCGCATCGAGCAGTTTCCCGACGTGCTGGTCGCGCGGCCCCTGGGCTTCAAGCCGTTCGAGCTGCTGGAATTTCGCGCCGAGGATCGCGCCGACGTCGACGTCGGTGTCCTGTTCAAGTCGTGACCTGATCCCGTTCGCGGCATGATCCTTTCCACGGACCTGGCGGAACTGTTCTGCCGGGACTGCATCGCCCAACAGCCGGCGCTGAAATTCGCCTTCTGGGCTGGTTTGACGCTCACCGCGACGCTGTTCTGCCTGTGGCGCACCCATAGCACCTGGGCGCGTGCGAGATTGATCGCCGACCTGCCCACCTCCCGGGTGCGCTCGGCGAGCCAGGGCTTTGCCGAGCTGGCCGGCATCGCGCGTAGCGCCGACACACTGCTCACCAGCCCGCTCACCGGGCAGCCCTGCCTGTGGTGGCGCTATCGCATCGAACGCCATCAGTCGAACGGCCGCAGCAGCTCCTGGACTACGGTGGAAAGGGGCGCGAGCGAAGCGCCCCTGGTGCTGGACGACGGCAGCGGCCGCTGCCTGATCTGGCCCGAAGGCGGCGAACTGTACAGCCACCGGGTGAAGCGCTGGCGGGGACACCAACGCCACCCGCTCTCGGGCGCTGGCCCTGGCGGACTTCTGGGCGGGATATTCGGCGAGCGCTATCGCTACACCGAGGAACTCATCGTCGACGGCGACCCCCTCTATGTGCTCGGCCACTTCGAAACCGACGACCGGGGCCGGCTGACGGATCCGAAACGGCTGCAGACCGAGATCCTGCGCCGGTGGAAGGGGGACTACCCCACCCTGCTCGCCCGCCACGACCGCAACGCCGATGGCAAACTCGACATCGCGGAATGGGAGGCGGTGCGCGCTGCCGCGGCGCACGCCGCCCGGGAAGAGCAGCGTCAGCGCGGCAGCCAGCCACTCCAGCACCAGATGCGCAAACCCGAGGATCTGCCCCTGTTGATCAGCACCGTGCCGGAAAACCGTCTGGGCGCGCGGCTGCGCTGGCAGGCGCTGGGCTTCGCGCTCGGTTTTCTCGCCGCGGGCAGCGTGACCGCCTGGCTGCTGAGCAGCCGGCTGTCGGGGTGAAACCGATGGTTCACGGCACGAGCGCGACCCGCCCCCTTTCCGCGGGCCGGCGTTGTAAACTATGGCGCGGCCCCCACATCACCCTTACCGCCTCTCCGCCGGTTCGTTACCGCTCTCCGGGATTTTTCGATGTTGCGTCGGTTGTTCTCTGCTAGCCTGCTGTGTTGCGCGCTGCTGCCTGACCCCGCGCTGGCGCGTACCTTCATTCTCACCCCCGCCAATGGCGATCTGATCGGCGAGTTGCGCTACATCACCGCGCGCCACGAAGATACCCTGGTCGATCTGGCTCGAGTCCTGGACTTGGGCTACAACGAAATTCGCGGCGCCAATCCCGGCATCGATGCCTGGCTACCCGGCGAAGGCACCAAGGTCACCATCCCTTCGATCTACATCCTGCCGCGGGGAACGCGCGAAGGCATCGTGGTGAACCTCGCCGAGATGCGGCTCTATTACTACCCCAAACCGGGGCTGGGCGTCCCACCTTCGGTGGTCACCCACCCCGTGGGCGTCGGCCGCGACGATTGGCCATCGCCCACCGGACCATCCAAAATCATCCAGAAGATCGCCCAGCCAGCCTGGTATCCACCAGAGTCCATCCGTCGCGAGCATGCGGCCAAGGGCGATCCTCTGCCTCGGGTAGTTCCGCCCGGGCCAGATAACCCGCTCGGCGAATACGCGCTGCGTCTCGACTTTGGCGATTATCTTCTCCACGGCACCAACAAGGCGTATGGCGTGGGCATGCAGGTATCCCACGGCTGCATCCGGCTATACCCCGCGGCGATCGAGTCTCTGTTCTCCCAGGTACCCAACGGCACCCGCGTGGAGCTGATCAACCAACCCTACAAGGCCGGCGTGCGCAACGGCCGGCTCTATGTCGAGGTCCATCCACCCCTGGGCGAAAGTGACACCAAGTCAGGCGACTTCATCGCCCTGCTGGATGTCGTGCAGGACGTCCTGGCCGCCGAGAGCCACTTGCTCACCGAACAGCCCGACCTGCAACTCCTGCCGAAAATCTTTGCCGCTGCGAGCGGAGTGCCCACGCCCTTGTCCCCCGGTGGCCAGTTGGCCAGCAACTGATCCGGAGCACTTCCGCGTCGACGCGGTGGTCCTGGGCAGCGGGCATTTCTGCGGCCCACAAAAAAAACCGACCGGGGCGAACCGGTCGGTTTTTGATTACGCCACCGGGGAGACCGCACCGCGGCATCCCGGAGGGGAATCACTTGCGCTGTGAACGCTCGAACACGCGATCCAGCTTGCTCTGCACGTCGTTGCAACAAGCCTGAGCGGCATCGGCCTTGGCGGACGCTGCGTCAGCCGAAGATTTTGCTGCCTGAGCGGCTGACTGGGCCGCCTGCGCGGTGCGCAGTGCTTCGTCGGCAGTGCTCTGAGCCTTTTTGACGCTGTCGTTTGAAGCACAGCCTGCCGCCAGAGCGACACCGGCGGCCAACGCCAGAGCTTTGGTTCCCTTACTGAAGTGGACCATGGTCAGTTCCCCTTTTTTACGAATAGCTTGGACGATTGATTCGGCACAACACAGTGGCTTCAAGTCGCCTTGGCCACCTCGACGCATACACGTCAAGCGCCGTGGCACCAAACCCACAGGTCGCCACCTTAGCAAATTCCGCAAAAAAATACAGAGGGTTGTGAGGCTTTTCCCCGATTTTTATCAACTGCTGCGGGCTGCCCGCCCGCGGCCGGTCCGGCCGCAGCCACCGCTCCGACGCGCTGAGCCTGCACCGCGCTATCGGATCGGGCGCACCCAGAAATCGAGCTCGCGCCCGGCCGCGGCTCGCCGCCAGGCCGCCGTCGCTTCGCGCACCGTCGCAAAGGAGCCGAAGGTTACGACTTGGTATTGGCGGCCGTGGCGCTCCACCGCCTGTACTTCCAGCGGCAGCTCACCGAGCCCGTGGCCGGCGATGTAGGCGCGCGCGTCAGCGGCGGAGCGAAACGCCCCGATCTGTACCGTGTAGGGGCCGGCGGCGCCAGTCCGGGAGGGGGCAGCGCGGGGCTCCGTTTCGCCAGGATGCTCCGATCCCGGTTGCGCTGGTGGGGCAATGGCGGTCGGTTGCCGGTCGCTCACCTCTGGCGCTGGTTGCGGGCGGGGCGGCAAACCAGCTTCTCCCGTCCACCGCGCCAAGGCCGGCTCGGGTTCGGGCGCGGGCCGTCCGGATGGTCCGGTCTCGAGCGCCGACGCGGTCACCGGCAATACCTCGACCCCGATCCGCCCCTCCTGCAAGCCTGGCAGCCGTTCACTCCAGAGCACTCGTGACGGCGGCCGGGGAGCCGGCGGGAGATGGGGTTCCGGCGCCGCGGCGGCGGGCGGCGGGGCGGGCGCGGTCGTGCCACCACCCGTTGGCGCAGTAGCGATGGCAACCGCTTGCGCCGCGGCCTCGGCTGGCGCGGGACCCGAGGGGATCCCGTTGCGCATTCGCTGCCGGGCGCAATCCCAGCTTTTGCCATCGGCGGTCTTGGCGCAGTTCCAGGTCACCTGCTCCTCGTCGTTCACCCTGGCGCACCCTGACAGACCCAGCAGTACCCAGATCAGGGCGGCGGCTCCCGCCAGACACCGCCGCGGGGTCACCCCGATGCGGTGTCTGGCGGAACAACCGCAGATGCCGACTACCACCGCTGCCTCGGCAATCTGATCAGACACCGAGATCGGCGAGTGCCTTGATCACCCTGCGCAGGGCGCCCGCCAACTGAGGATGTTCGACCTCGAAGCGCAGGGCCTGCTGCTCCAGCTGCCCGCCCAGCACCGCCCGCTGATCCCGGGCTTCCTCGTCGGTCAGGGTGGTGACGTCGTGCACCACCCGGCCCAGGATCGCCAGCAGATCGGAATCCAGCGCGCTTGACCGGCGCAGCTCGGCGCGCACGGCCTCGATCTCTTCGGCAAGGGTCTTCTGCATGGCATGGCATGGCCGGTGGGTGATGGGGAAGGGTATCCGGATTTCGACCGATTGTAAGCAGGGGCTGGAACGGGGTCCATCTGCCGTACCGGCACGCCAGCTGTGTGCCTGCCCAAGTCGTCGAGCACGGATGGGCAATCTGCCCCATCTCGGCACATTCGTTGCGTTAGCCCCAGCCGTAACCTGCCGAACCCTGCAAAAAGCACCAATTCAGAGCGAAATACAGCGCAAATTCTTCAGAGAGCACCGTAATGAGACATTTTCCCTGCATTCGACCGCCCGCTTCGCCCACCATCAGGGCGATCCAGTGGATAGCTGCCATAACGGCAAGCCTGTTGTCGTCGACGCCCGGGCACGCGGCGACCGCCGATGGCGCCAACACCGCCTGGATGCTCAAGGCTTCCGAGATGGTCTTGTTCATGACGGTGCCGGGCCTCGCTCTGTTCTATGGCGGACTTGTGCGCACCAAAAACGTGCTCTCGGTGTTGATGCAGTGCTTTGCCATCACCTGCGGCGCCTCACTGCTGTGGTTCGCCGCCGGCTATAGCCTCGCCTTCAGCGACGGTGGTGCCGCCAATGCCTGGTTAGGCGGTCTCGACCGGGTGCTGCTGGCCGGGATGACCGGCGACAGCCTGAGCGGGACCATTCCGGAATCCCTGTTCGCGCTGTTTCAGATGACGTTCGCCATCATCACCCCGGCACTGATCGTCGGCGGCTTCGCCGAGCGCATGAAATTCTCCGCCATGCTGCTGTTCAGCATGCTCTGGCTGCTGGTGATCTACGTCCCGGTCGCCCACTGGGTCTGGGGCGGCGGCTGGTTGATGCAGCTTGGGGTACTGGATTTCGCCGGCGGCATCGTGGTGCACATCACCGCCGGGATCGGCGCCCTGGTGGCGGCGTTGGTGCTCGGCCCCCGCCGGGGCTTCGGCACGCAGGCGCTGCCGCCCCACAACCTGTCGCTGACGGTGGCGGGCGCCGGGATGCTCTGGGTGGGCTGGTACGGCTTCAACGGCGGCTCTGCGCTCGCCGCCAACGGCAGCGCCAGCATGGCGATTCTGGCCACTCACCTCTCGGCCGCGGCCGGCGCCCTGGCCTGGATGACCATGGAGTGGCTGCGTCACGGCAAGCCCTCGGTGCTCGGCATCGTCACCGGCCTGGTGGCGGGCCTCGGCACCATCACCCCGGCTTCGGGCTTCGTCGGCCCCGGAGGCGCGCTGGTGATCGGCTTGGCGGCGGGCGTGATCTGCTACGTCGCGACCCAGTGGATCAAGCAGCGGCTGCGCATCGACGACGCCCTGGACGTATTCCCGGTGCATGGCGTCGGCGGGATGCTCGGCACCTTGCTGGCAGGTGTCTTCGCCAGCGGCGATCTGGGTATCCTGAGCGGCCAGGGCTACGCGGCGAGCATGGCGCTCGGATCACAGCTCGGCGTGCAGAGCCTCGGGGTCATGGCGGTCGCGGCCTTCACCGCACTGGCCACCTGGGCGCTGCTCAAACTCACCGATGCCCTCCTGGGGCTGCGGGTGACCACGGATCAGGAAACCGAAGGGTTGGATCTCAGCCAGCACGACGAACGCGGCTACGATCTCTGACACCCCGAGAACGGAGCGGGCTCAGACCGGATCAACCGCGCGCTGCCCCCGGGCGGCGAGCCAGCGCTCGCCGCCAAACAGCACCGCAACCCACAGCAGCGTGGCCAGCAGGGTGTTGGCGAAGAAGGGCAGCGCCGCCAAGTAGCAGGCGGCGAGGCCCGCCGCGGTGTGCGGATACAGCGCCTGGGTCAGCCAGACGCCGAAGTTGCTGACCAGGAAAAACAGCACCGCGCCCAGGGTGCCGGCGCCGAGCAGCAGCCCCGGCTGGCGCCGCGAGCCCAGCCCCCGGCCCACTGCCACCGCCAGCGCCAGACCCAGGTACACGAACGCGAGGGTGGCGTGCAGGCCGAGCCAGAGATCGGCGAGCAGCATCGCACCCAGTGGAAGCGCCAATGCCAGCCTCCAATCGCGACAGATCGCGCCGCTGAACAGCGCCGCCGCCACCAGTGGCGTGAAGTTGGGCGGATGGGGCAGCCACCGGCTCAAGGCCAGCACGGCGATGGCGACGACGAACATCCGGGTGGCAGGCGACGACATGGCGGGGCTCCTCACAGGTCGTGGATCAGGGTGAGCATGAAGTTGCGCTCCGGTGCCGGGTACAGCGCCCGGGTGCCGAAGAAGGTCGCGAACTCGCTGTACTCCTTGGCGGCAATATTGTTGAGCCGCGCCTGCAATGTCCAGCCGCCGCGCGACCAGGCAGCGGCCAGATTGGCCACGGTGTAGCCGCCCAACCGCGCGCTGCCGGCCAGGTCCAGCGTCTGGCTGCCGGTGTAGACCACTTCGCCGAACAATTGCACCGCCTCGCCGAGGCGATAGCGGGCATGCGCCTTGGCCAGCTGCCGCGCCACGTCGGGCACCCGGTTGTCATCGTAGGGGCCGTCGACGAAGCGGGCATCGGTATAGGTGTAGAGGCCACCGAGCTCCAGGCCCGCGTGGACGCGGTAGCGCAGTTCGCCGGTGACGCCGCGCCGCCGGGTGTCGTCGAAATTCACATTGGCGCCGAATGGCCCGGCGCCCGGGTCGTAGCCGATCTCATCGCGCAGGCGGTGCTCGAACAGCGCCAGTTGCAGCTCCAGCGCCGGCCAATGCCATTGGCCCCCCAGTTCCCAGGCCACTCCGCGCTGCACTTCCAGCGGCGCGAAGGCGCCCAGAAAATCGACGGTTTCATCGGCCAGCGCGAAGCGGAAAGTCTCGTCGCGGCTCAGGTAATAGCGGCCGCGCGCGCCGCGCCAGTTGATCCCGAGCGTCTGCACGGTGGCGCCCCGATCGTAATCGACCCCGAACGGATCGACGGACACGTCCTGCGTGGCATGGCGCAACCCGGCCTGGAGATCGAGGCGCTCCAGGGGCGTCCACATCAGGTGCAGGTACTCGCTGCGCTTGCGCTGCCGCTGCGCGGTGCCGCTCGGCCCAAAGCCAAAATCCACCGCGAAGTCGTAGTCGAAGCGCTCGATATCCATGCCGAGCGTCGCGTGCAGCCGATCCGTGTCGTACACCAGCCGCGGATCGAAGGTCTTCACGCGGCGGTCCTGCCCGCTGCGCGCGGTACCGAATCCGGACGCGGAGTCGATGGCGACTTCCTCGTCGCGATCGCCATAGCTGGCCAGCAGCTGGAGATGTTCGGCCAGTTGCTGCTCGATGCCGAAGCGCACCAGGCGATTGTCGGCGGCGTAGTCGTTGAAACTGGCGCCAGCCTGGCGGCGATCGGCGGCGGCCTCGGCACCGTTCAGCGCACCGGGGAGCAGGAATTCATCGTCGCTCTGCCGCGCCTCCCCGAACACCTCGCCATGTTCGTGGCGCCAACCCACCCGGCCGCTGTAGTTCTCGTAGTTGACGGCACCATCGTCGCGGTAGGCATCGCCGCGCTCCAGTTCAGTGCCGACCCGGTAGTAGAGCCCGCTCGCAAAGGTATCCCGATACCAGGCGCCATAGGTCTCGGCATCGTAGCTGCCGCGCCCGGCGCGCAGCTCACCGCCACTCGGCCCGGCGCCCTGGGTGATGATATTGATCACCCCGCCCACCGCCTGATCGCCGTAGAGCGTGCCGGCGCCGCCTTCCAGCACCTCGACGCGCGCGATATCGGCGAGCGCCACCGAGGTCAGGTCCGGTCCGCCCAGATCGCCGTTGTTGAGCGCGCGGCCATCGACCAGCACCAGCACGTTCTGGGCACTGGCGAAGCCGCGCAGCCCGAGCCGGCTGTCGCGGCCCAGGCCCGAGCTGTCGCGCACCTGCACCGGGCCCAGGTTGCGCAGCACCTCGGAGAGATTGCGTGCGCCGCTGGCATGGATCTCCTCCGCATCGATCACCCGCACCGTGGTCGCGACCCGGTCGAGGCCATGGGGGGAGCGCGTCGCGGTCACCACGACTTCATCGGCGAGGGGGGTGGCGACCGCCGGCATCGTCAGTACAAACCACAGCGTGCCCGCCGCGCAGCGCGGCCGGGAAAGGGAATGGCGCATCGAGAAATCTCCGCAGCAAGATCAGCCAGAAACGGCTGCGCCGGCGAAGCTTCCGCAAGGGCACTGCGAACCAAGCGCCCGGGGGATCGCCGCGGCAGCCATGCAACGTTTTGCGCTGCACAGCACGCCAGGGCGTGACGCCCCACCCGGTGACCCCGCCGGGGGAATCGCAACGCGGTTGTGGCAGGTCTCCTGGCTTCCGGGTCCTGGCGCCGCCCGCCTTCCCGACCTGGGTCAGTGGCATCCGGGCGGCACTCGCCGGGTACAGTTGCGGGGACAGCTTCGATTGCGCGGAGCCGCTCCGCACGCCGAATTCCCTCGGGGCCCTCGCGGGCACCACAACGGCGGGAATTCTACCAGCGCAGGCCCCACCCGGGCGGGGCGATCACCGCGCAGCCGGCCGCTGCGCACTCAGACCGCGGTGTCGCGCCCGACTCAGCTCCCCGACAGGCGCCCGAAGAGATCGTAGTCGTCGGCGTCTTCGATCAATACCGGCACCCGGTCTCCGGGAGCCGGCATCGCCCCGCCGGTGGGAATTTCGACATGCACCAGGCCGTCGATGTCCGGCGCGTCGGCAGCGGAGCGACCCACCGCGCCATCCGCGTCGCGGCCGTCGATCAGCACCTCGAGCACGCGGCCGACCCGGCGCTGCAGGCGCGCGGCGCTGATTTCCTGCTGGGCAGCCATCAACCGGTGCCAGCGCTCCTCCTTCACTTCCTCGGGCACCGCGCCGGGCAGCGCGTTGGCACGCGCCCCGGCCACGGCCTCGTAGCGGAAGCAGCCCACCCGGTCGAGCTGGGCCTCCCACAGCCAGTCGAGCAACAGTTCGAAATCGGCCTCGGTCTCGCCCGGAAAACCGACGATGAAAGTGCTGCGCAGCGCCAGGTCCGGGCACTGACCGCGCCAGGCACGAATCCGCTCCAGGGTGCGTTCCTGATGGGCCGGCCGCTGCATCGCCTGGAGTACGCTGGCGCTGGCGTGCTGAAAGGGGATGTCGAGGTACGGCAGGATGCGGCCCTCCGCCATCAGCGGGATCAGCGCATCCACGTGGGGATAGGGATAGACGTAGTGCAGGCGCACCCAGACCCCGAGATCGCCCAGCGCCCGGCACAGTTCCAGCAGGTTGCTCTTCACCGGGCGCCCCTGCCAGAACCCGGTCCGGTACTTGATATCCACGCCGTAGGCGCTGGTGTCCTGGGAGATGACCAGGAGCTCGCGAACCCCGGACTTGACCAGCCGGTCGGCTTCATCCAGCACTTCCCCGACCGGTCGGCTCACCAGCCGCCCGCGCAGATCGGGGATGATGCAGAAGGTACACTTGTGGTTGCACCCCTCGGCGATCTTCAGATAGGCATAGTGCCTGGGGGTGAGCTTGATGCCCTGGGGCGGCACCAGATCGACGAAGGGATCGTGGGCGACCGGCGCCGGCGCCCACTGGTGGACTGCGGCGACCACCTGTTCGTACTGGTGCGGGCCGGTCACCGCCAGCACACCCGGATGCGCGGCGCGGATCGCAGCTTCATCGCCACCCATGCAGCCGGTGACGATCACCCGGCCGTTCTCGGCCAGCGCCTCGCCGATCGCCTCCAGCGATTCCTGCTTGGCGCTGTCGAGAAAGCCGCAGGTGTTGACCACCACCACGTCGGCCCCCGCGTAGGTGGGCGAGATCTGGTAGCCCTCCAGGCGGAGCTGGGTCAGGATGCGCTCGGAATCCACCAGCGCCTTGGGACAGCCCAGGCTGACGAACCCCACGCGGCCGCCGGTTTTCATGTCGGGTGCTCCCCCGGATGGGCGGCCATTATCGCGGCCGCGCGCGGCCGAAGCCAGCCGCTTGACCAAGGTCGATTGGTGGCGGTAGGGCAACTGTGGAACAATACCGGGCGATTCTCCCCATGCCCGGAGTGGCCGCCCATCGCCGTGGACATCATCGACGCCAGCGGTTATCGCCCCAACGTCGGCATCGTGATCTGCGACGCCGAGGGTCGCGTATTTTGGGCCAAGCGGGTGGGCCACAACGCCTGGCAGTTTCCCCAGGGCGGGATCCACCACGGCGAATCGCCCCGCGATACGCTGTTTCGCGAACTGCACGAGGAGGTCGGCCTGGAGCCAGCCCACGTGGAGATCCTGGCTCAGACCCAGGGTTGGCTCAAGTATCAGTTGCCGCGCCGCTACATTCGTCGTGCCGAAGGCAACCCCTGCGTCGGCCAGAAACAGAAATGGTTCCTGCTGCGCCTGGTCGGCGAAGAGCACCATATCCGCTTCGATCGCGGCCCCAAGGCGGAATTCGACGCCTGGCGCTGGGTCAGCTACTGGTATCCAGTCGGCCAGGTCATCGACTTCAAGCGCGACGTCTATCGCCTGGCGCTCAAGGAGCTCGCCCGGGCGCTGCCCGGCGCAGAGAGCCGCGGCGCGCGCAGGGGGGGCTGATGCTCGAACCCCTGCGCCGGATCGTCCAGGAGGTCAACGCCGCACCGGATTTCCGCGCCGTGCTGGAAATCATCGTCGAGCGGGTCAAGGCGGCGATGAGCACCGGCATGTGCTCCATCTACCTGCTCGATCCGGTCAGCAAGCGCTACATCCTCTCCGCCACCCGCGGCCTACTGCCGGAGTCGGTGGGCAAGGTGACCATGTCCACCGAAGAGGGGCTGGTGGGGCTGGTGGCCAGCCGCGCCGAGCCGGTCAACCTCGAACACGCCGAAACCCACCCCCGCTTCGCCTATTTTCCCGAAACCGGCGAGGAGCGCTTCAGCTCCTTTCTTGGCGCGCCCATCATCCACCAGCGCGAGGTGCTGGGCGTGCTGGTGGTCCAGCAACAGGAGCGCCGCCGCTTCGACGAGAGCGAAGAAGCCTTCCTGATCACGGTGTCGGCCCAGCTCGCGGGCGTCATCGCCCACGCCGAGGCGACCGGCGAGCTGGTGCGGATCACCGCGCCGGAAGCCGACACCGGGCCCTCCGCGGTCTACCCCGGCATCGCCAGCGCGCCCGGCATCGGCATCGGCCACGCGGTGGTGGTGTCCTCGCCCGCCGACCTCTACGCGGTGCCGAAGCGGCGCAGCGACGACATCCCCGGCGAACTCGAACAGTTCCGCCGGGCGCTGGAGAAAACCCAGCAGGACGTGCGCAGCGCCAAGAACGACCTCAAGGGCATCCTCAGCGCCGAAGAGCTGGAGATGTTCGACGTCTACCTGCGCATGCTCGAGGACCATTCCCTGGGCGGCGAGGTGATCGCGCTCATCAATCAGGGCTTCACCGCGCAGAGCGCCTGGAGTCAGGTGGTCATCGAACACATCCGCACCTTCAGCCGCATGGACAGCGAATACCTGCGCGAACGCGCCTCCGACGTGCGCGATCTCGGCCGGCGGGTACTCGAACACCTGCAGCAGACCACGCGCCCGGAACAGCGGGTCTATCCCCAGAACACCATCCTGATCGGCGAAGACCTGGCCGCGCCGCACCTGGCCGAAGTGCCCTTCGAACGCATTCGCGGCATCGTCTCGGTGCGTGGATCCCACAACTCGCACATGGCGATCATCGGCCGCGCCATGGGCATCCCCACGGTGATGGGCGCGATCGACCTGCCCTGGGCCGAACTCGAGGGCCAGCGCATCATCGTCGACGGCCACTTGGGGCACATCCTGGTGGATCCCTCCCCGGAGGTGGAGCGCGCCTTCGCCGAAGTGTTCCGCCAGGAGCAGATCCTGGCCGCCGATCTGCTCGCGACCCGGGACGAACCCAGCATCACTGCCTGCGGTGCGGAAATCGGCCTGTGGGTGAACACCGGGCTGCGGGTCGATACCAAGCTGTCGCTGGAGACCGGCGCCGCGGGCGTGGGACTCTATCGCACCGAGATTCCGTTCTTTCTCCAGGAACGCTTCCCGTCGGAGGAGGAGCAGCGCCAAATCTACCGGGATCAGCTCCAGATCTACGCGCCCTGCCCGGTGACCATGCGCACCCTGGACATCGGCGGCGACAAGGCGCTGCCCTACTTCCCCATCAGCGAGGAAAACCCGTTCCTGGGCTGGCGGGGGATTCGCGTCACCCTCGACCACCCCGAGATTTTTCTGGCGCAGGTGCGCGCCATGATGCGCGCCAGCGAGGACATCGACAACCTGCGCATCCTGTTGCCGATGATCTCCAGCATCGAGGAAGTGGACAGCGCCCTGGCGCTGATCGCCCGGGTCTACACCGAACTCACGGTGGAGGAGGGTTACCGCATCGAGATGCCCAAGGTCGGAGTGATGATCGAGGTGCCGGCGGCGGTCTACCAGACCCGTGACCTGGCACAGCGGGTCGACTTTCTCTCCGTCGGCACCAACGACCTCACCCAGTACCTGCTGGCGGTGGATCGCAACAACCCCCGAGTGGCGGCGCTCTACCACGGCTACCACCCGGCGCTGTTGAAGGCGCTGCGCCACATCGTCGCCGAAGCCGGCGCCCTCGGCCGCGAGGTCAGCGTCTGCGGCGAGCTGGCCGGCGATCCCATGGGCGCGGTGCTGCTGGCAGGCCTGGGTTATCGCACCCTGTCCATGAGTGCCGCCAACCTGCTGCGCGTGAAGGCGGTCCTGCGCCAACTGACGCTCGCCGAGATGACCACGCTCGCCGCTCGCCTATCCGAGCTGCCCGACGCCACCAGCGTCAAGCACGAGCTGCAGCAGGCGCTGCAGCGCCCCGGCGTGGAGCGGCTGCTCCATGCGCCGCGCGGCCGCGGCGCGGCCGCCTGAAGGCCGCACTCAGATCATCAGACCCATGCGCATCGCCGCGTCGAGGCGGATCACCTCGCCGTTGAGCATGCTGTTCTCCACGATGTGGCAGGCCATCTGGGCGAATTCATCCGGCTTGCCGGCGCGCTTGGGAAATGGCACCAGATCGAGGATGCGCTGAAAGCCCGCATCGCCGGTCTCGGCACGCGCCAGCGGAGTGTCGAACACGCCCGGACAAATCGTCACCACGCGGATGCCGTAGGGCGCCAGATCCCGCGCCATCGGCAGCGTCATGCCGATCACGCCGGCCTTCGAGGCCGCATAGGCGGTGTTGCCCACCGGGCCGTCGAAGCCGAAGATCGATGCCACATTGACGAACACGCCGCGCTCGCCGTCAGCCGTCACTGGCTCCAGGGCGAGCATCTCGGTGGCGGCGAGCCGGCACACATCGAAGGTGCCGGTGAGGTTGATGTCCACCACCCGCTTGAAGCTCTCCAGCGGATGCGGGCCCTTGCTGCTGGCGATCTTGCGGCCGATGCCGGTGCCCGCGGCGTTGACCACGATGCGGGCCACGCCCAGCCGGGTGCGCACGGCGGCGAGCGCTGCGGTCACGCTGGCGTCGCTCGCCACATCCACCGGCACCGCGATGCCGCCCACCTCATCGGCGATCTGGCGCGCCAGATTTTCGTTGATGTCGAGCACCGCGACCTGAGCGCCGTTGGCCGCGAGCCGGCGCACGGTGGCGGCCCCCAGCCCGGAGGCTCCGCCGGTAACGATGGCGATCTGATTGCGAATTTCCATGATGTTTCCTCTGACAAAAATTTCAGCTGCGCCCGATGCCCATGCGGATGGCCCCGTCGATGCGGATCATCTCCCCGTTCAGCATCGAGTTCTCACAGATCTGCCGCACCAGGGCGCCGAACTCCAGCGGGTTACCCCAGCGCTTGGGAAAGGGCACGGTGGGGATGATGCTGTCGATCCAGCTCTGTGGAATCCCGCTCGCCAGCGGCGTTTCGAACATGCCGGGCGCCACGGTCACCACGCGGATGCCGAAGGGTGCCAGATCCCGCGCCATGGGCAGCGTCATGCCCTGTACGCCGGCCTTCGACGCCGCATAGGCGACCTGGCCGACCGGGCCGTCCTGGGCGACCACCGAGGCGATGTTGATGATCACGCCGCGCTCGCCGTCCGCGTTCAGCGGCGGTTCGCCGATCATCGCCTGGGCGGCCAGCCGGGCGACGTTGAAGGTGCCGGTGAGGTTGACTCGGATCACCCGCTCGAACTCCTCCAGCGGATGGACGCCCTTGGCGCCCGCGGTGCGGATCGCCACGTCGATGCCGGCGGCATTGAGCACGATGCGCGGCGTGCCCAGCTGGGCGCGCACTTCGGCCAGTGCCGCCTCGACGGCAGGCCCATCGACCACGTCGCAGCCCAGCGCCAGGCCATCGAGTTCTGCCGCCACCTCACCAGCCAGCTCGACATTGCGATCGAGCAGCGCGCAGCGCACCCCGGCTGCGCTCAGCACCCGCGCAGCACCGGCACCGAGTCCGGAGGCCCCGCCGGTGATCAGTGCCGTCAAGCCCTTCACTTCCATCACGATCTCTCCTCAGCTTGCACAACTGCCCCGCGGCCCGTGCCGCACCGCTATTTTTCCTTCGGCTCGGGGAACAGCATGCCGTAAATGTTCTGGTAGGCGTCATCGTTGGCGAGCCCCATGATCATGCCGGCGCGGGCATCGCGGAAATAGCGCTCGAACGGCAACCGGGCGGCGAAGGCGGTGCCGCCGAACATCGTCATCAGTTCCTGAGTCACCCAGACCGCGGCCTCGGAGCAGGTCACCTTGGCCTGCAGATAGGGCAACGGCGCCTGCACCAGGCCGGCGTCGCCAGCGCTGGCGGCGGCGTGCAGCAGGGCGCGGGCGGCCTCGATGCGGGCACTCATCTCGGCCATGCGGCGCTGATTGATGGGGTTGTCGAGGCGCCGCGCGCCGCTCGGGTAGCGCCTGGCGGCCTCGACGCACGCCAGTTCCCAGGCCCCGGCGGCCACGCCCAGGTAGGCGGCCCCATAGGTGAGCGCCACCACCGGCATCATCACCGCACCCAGGTATTTGCCGGCGGCGTGCTCCTCGCCGATGCGGTTGATCTCGGGTACCAGCCCGGTGAACCGCATCGGCATGGAATTGTTGCCACGCATGCCGAGCCCGTTCCAGGGTTCCAGGGTCTCCCATGCGACCTGATCGGCGGGCACCAGCAGCGCGGTGAGCTGGCTGGGCTTGGCGTCCTCGCCGACCCGACAGAGCATGAAGTAGTGGGTGGCCTCGCCGGCCGAGGTGACATAGGACTTGCGGATGCCGTCGAGGCGGTAACCCTCGGCGGTCCTGGTCACCGCGGAGAGCCGCATGCCGGGCACCCAGTCGTCGCCCTTGCCCGAGGTCTCACCGCCGGCCACGGTGAGCAACACCTTGCCGTCGGCAATGCCCTTGAGGATGCCCTGGCGCTGTGCGGCGCTGGGCATGCGGCTGACCAGCTCGGCGGCCTCGATGTGCATCTTGTAGCACATGCCCGTGGACGGGCACTTGCGCGCGACTTCCTCCACCACCAGGCAGGTGGACAGCAGATCGGCGCCCAGGCCGCCATCGGCGGCGTCCACGCGCAGCTTCCACAACCCGGCATCCCGCAGTGCGGCCAGGGATTCCCGGGGGAAGGCGCGGTCGCGGTCGGTTACAGCCGCACGTGGGCCGACCTCCCGGGTGGCCACCTCGCGGGCCAGATCGCGCAGGGCTTGTTGTCGATCATTGAGCGGCAGATAGCTCATGGTGAAATTCTCCATTCATCGCATCGGTTCGGCACCCGGCGGCAGCACGACGACCGCGGGCGGATTGGGCTTGCGCGGCGCTGCCCACCACAGCGCCATTGGCGAAATCAGCGCCAGTACCAGACTGGCGATCAGCATGGCATGGTAGGTACCGGTGACGTCGTACAGCCAACCGCCCACCCAGGCACCGAGCGCGGCGCCCAGCGACCCGGAGAGCGACATGAAGCCGAAGATCGACGGAAATGCCGGCCCGGCGAACAGATCGCGCGCGGTTGCCGGGTACAGCGGCGCATTGGCGCCATAGCCGAAGCCGATGCAAACCGCAAAGCCAAGCGCCAGCCACAGCGCTGCGCTCCACCAACCGAGCGCCGCCAGCGCGGCGATCGCCAGCACATTGGCGACGGCCGCCAGACTGTAGGCGGCTTCACGCCCGATGCGGTCGGAGAGCCGTCCCCAGAACAGCTGTCCGACGATTGAGGCGACGCCGATGACGCCCGAGATCAACGAACCCTCGGTCTTGGGAATGCCATGATCGACCAGAAAGGCGAACTGGTGGATCAGCAGAATCTGCGCCACACAGGCGCCGGTGGCAAAGGCGAATGCGGCACGCCAGAAGCGCGGCGAACGCAGGGCGGTCGCCGGCACCCAGTGGGGTTCCGCCACGGCACCGACGGTCGGCGCAGAGACGACCTGCGCGCTTGGCTCGACGCCGCGCAACAGCCACCAGGCGGAGGGAATCACCCACAGTGGCCCGAGCAGCGCCAGCAGCGCGAAGGCACCGCGCCAGCCGAAATGTTCCACCAGCAGGTTGATGGCCGGCACCGCACCCAGAATGCCGAAGCCCACGCCGGCGAGTGCGAAGCCGAGCGCGGTGCCCAGCCGGTCGGGGTAGCTGCGCTCCACGCTGACGATGAAGGGCACCCAGCCCGACATGGCGATGCCAAAGCCAGAAACCAGGCCGAAGGTCAGATAGAGCTGCCACCACGTCTGTATCTGGGAGGTGAGCAGCATGCCCAGGGTGAAGATCGCACCACCCAGAGCGATCACCCGCCGCGCGCCAAAGCGCTCGATGAGGCGACCGTTGATGGGTCCGGACAGGCCATGCACCAGGCTCAGCACCGAGATGGCGCCTGCGGTGAGCGAACGCGACCAGCCCATGTCTTCGACCAGGGCGACCAGAAACACCGCATACGCGAACCAGACGCCATAGACCACCCCAAGTGTGATGAAGGCGACCGCCACCACCGTGGGACCATGGGGTTTGCCCTGGGGCATGGATGTTCCTCGACAGGATCGACGCGAAGCGCCGGGGAATGCGATCGACAGGCCGGCGTGCAGGCGGTGCTGCGGGAGACCGCGGCACCGCCACTCTAACAGACGGCGCCGCCGTGGCCTCAGTAACGCAACGCCGGCGTCGGCGCCTTGTCCTGCAGCAGGTATTCACCGACGCTGCGGATGCGAAAGCCGATCGGATCATGCAGGGTCAGGGTGCGGACATCGCGCCAGAAGCGGTCCAGATTTTGTTCGCGCAGGGCAGCGCGGGCGCCACAGGCAGTGAACACCTCCTGACAAACCCGTAGCCCGGTTTCGGTGGCGACGATCTTGGCCTGCGACACCGCCACCGAGGCCTCGGCGCGCAGCCGTGCCATGGCCTCGGGCGCCGCGCTGGCGCGCGCCGTCAGTGCGACGTCCACCTTGCGCGCCGCCTCCCGGGCCAGCGCCTCGGCGGCCGCGAGTTCGGCGGCCAGCTTGCCGATATTCTCCAGGATGTAGGGGTCTTCCACCGCGCGCTCGAAGGTCAACCCGGGCCAGGGATAGGCGCGGGTGGTGGTGCGGACGTACTGGACCGCCTCGCGCAGTGCCCCGCGCGCCGCGCCGATGAAGATCGCGGTGAAGCCGATCTGGGTGATGGGTCCGAGCAGGTTGGTCTGTGCCATCTGCCGATCCGGCCCCAGCAGGTTCGGGATCACCATGGCCTCCGGTGCGAAGACCTTGTCGAACACCGTGGTACCACTGCCGGTGCCGCGCTGGCCCATGGCGTCCCAGTCGTCGAGGATCTGGAGCCCGGGCGCATCCACCGGCAGGATCGCAAGCGCCAGATTGCCGGCCATGGTGCCGATCACCGCGATCAGATCGGCCGCCAGCGAACCCGTGGAAAAGAACTTGCGCCCGGTGATTTCCACCCCGCCCGCCACGGGCACGAAGTGCAGGTCGTAGCCCTTGCGCGGATCGTTGGTCTTCTCCGAGGCGGCATTGCCGAGAAAGCGCTGGTGGTCCAGGATATCGCCATAGACCCTGCGCTTGAGCGCCTCCGGCGCCAGTTCGTCCAGAAAGGATGCCCCAAGCAGACAGTGCACCAGAAACATCTGCCCGATCGCCGGGTTGCCTTCTGCGAACAGGGTGATGGCCTCGGTGATCTCGGCGCAGGACGCGCCGAGGCCCCCGTAGGCGGTGGGAATGGAGAAGCCGAGCAGACCGCTCGCTTTGAGGCGCTCCATCTCCGCCCCGGGATACTGGTTGTCGCGATCGCGCTGGGGATAGGTGGCCGCGAATTCCCGGGCCAGCTGCGCGATCCGCTCGAGCGCCTGGCGGCTGTTGCCGATACTCATTTTTTACTCCAACACGGCGTTGAAAGTGGACCGGGGCTATCCGGCGCTCAGAACGCCGCTTCCACCGGCTCGGCGCCCAGCAGCACAGCGCCAGCAGACTGGTGAAACCCGCGCCGCGCCTCGATCGCCGCGATGATGGCGTGGATGTTGGAGAGGCAGCGCTCCAGCGGGTGGCCCTGCATGAAGGCGGCCCGCGAACCCTTGACGTAGAGGCGACCGACCAGGTCGCGGGCGACATCGCCGGCATAGAAGCTCGACGCATAAAGTTCCGCCTTGGCCTTGCCGGCCAGGGGCTCACCGCGCTGCACCAGCTCCCAGATCGCGTCGTAGGTCTCCACGCAGCCGGCGCGGATCGCGCGCAGGGCGGCGGTGGCATCGGCGATGGTGATCTGGATTTCGGCCTGGTCCTTGAGCGCGCGCCCGGTGATCGAGGACACCTTGGTGGTGATCTCCTGACTCGCCGCAGCGATGGCGCCCTGCAGCACGCCCACCGCGACCGCGGCAAAGATGGGCAGAGTCAGCACCATGGGCGGGTTGCGAAACAGTGGCCGGTCGATGCGCGGCGGACTGCCGGGAATCGTGGCCAATGCCTCCGGCACGAACAGATCGGATACCGTGACCTGGTTGCTGCCGGTACCGCGCATGGCGGCCGCGTGTTGCCAGGTCTGGGCGATGTCGAGCTGTTCGGTTGGCACCAGGAACAGACGCACCTCGGGCCGGCCATTGACCTGGCGCGGCCCGCTCTCGTCCACCACCCGCGCCATGAGCCCGCACCAGCGCGCGTCCTCGCAGCCGGTGACCACCGGCCAGGAGCCGCTCAGACGAAAGCCGCCCGGCGCGGGCTTGGCGGTCGCGAGCGCCACCGCCGAAAAGCCGAAGTTGCGATCCGGCTCGGCGAACAACTTACGGCTCTCGGCCTCCGGAATCACCGCGGCGGCCATGCAGGCCGGGATCGAGTTGACCATGTACCAGCTCACCGCCGGGTCGGCGGCGGCGATTTCGGCAGTGGTGAGAAAGGCTTCGCTGGGCGTCACTTCGAGGCCGCCCACCTCGCGCGGGGCGAACAGGCGGAAAAGCCCGGCCTTGCCCACCGCCGCCACCACCTCGGGAACCAGCCGCGCGCGCAATTCGCCGTCGCGCCGCTTTTCACTGATCAAGGGTTGCAGCGCCCTGGCGGCTGCGACCGGACTCGCATCGTTCATATCACCGTACTCCTGTGCCTTGAAAACGGAATCTTGGAAACCTGCCACAGACGCGCCGCGGCCGCGGTGGACCTTCGAACCATGGGACGTCAAAGCCCGAACAGCTTGCGGGCGTTTTCGCCCAGCACCGCGCGCTGCGCGGCCTCGGGCAGGCCAGCGACGCTCTCGCGAATCAGCCGCGGCGCCTCGAGATTGGCGTCGATGTGGGGGAAGTCGGAACCCCAGAGGATGCGGTCTTCGCCGATGAGATCCAGGCAGCTGCCGATGGTGCGCTCCTCGGGCTCGGCGACGAACCACAGGTTGCGCCGGAAATAGTCGCTGGGGCGGCCGAGCGCCAGGGGCGTGTCGAAGCCGCGGAAGTGCTGGTGTTTCTCGTCCAGCCGATCCATGGCATAGGGCGCCCAGCCGCAGCCGGCCTCGATGGCCACCACCTTGAGGCGCGGGAACTTGTCGAACAGGCCGTCCATGACCATGGCCATGCAGGCCGGCATCACCTGCGACGCGGCGCCCAGGGCAAAGGTGAAGGTGCGGTTAGCGGGCGTGTCGTACCAGTCGCCCACGAAGCCGGTGACCAGGCGCCGGGTGCGCACGATCACGTGCACCAGGAGCGGCACTTCCGCCTCCTGGATGCGCGCCCAGAGGCGATCGAAATGGGGATGGGCAAAGCCCTTGCCGTCGACCCGCTCGGGTGCGAGGAAAACGCCCTTGAAACCCTGGGCGAGACGTCGATCCAGCTCCGCGATGGCGCCGTCGATGTCGCGCAGGTTAAGGTGCGCAGCGATCACCAGGCGCTGGCGATCCGCGGCCTGAAAGTCGTGAACCCAGTCGTTGTAGGCCCGGCAATAGGCGTTGGCCAGGGCGTTGTCCGGGGTATCCCAGAAGATGCCGATGGTGGGGAGCACCAGCCCCGCGCCCAACCCCCAACGGTTGAACAGCGCGATGCGTTCGGGACCGAACATGCTCGACGGCGGCGCGCCGTCGAGGTATCCCAGTGGCGAGCGGGGATCCATGGCGCTATTGCGGTCGAGCTCGGCTCCGCCCAGCGCAGCGGTGCAGTTGGGCAGGATCAGCTGATTGTCGACCCACAGTTGATCGACGCCTTGGTCGTTGCGCCGGAACTGGATGCTGCGGTCGCGAAACCGCGGCTCCAGGTAGTTATCCCACAGATCCGGCGGCTCCAGCACGTGGGCGTCGGCGTCGAACAGAAAAGGGGCTGGCGCGACTGCGGCCATGCTGGTACTCCCGAAAAATGCGGCGGCCGCGACGGGAATGATCGTCGCGGCCGCTATCGTTGTCACACTGACGATCGTTCAGCCGTGGCCATGGCGCAGGATCCGGCCCGGCAAGTTGCCCCCCGGATCGATCACATCCCTGTTGTGCTGACGCAGCAAGGCGCCGTTGACGATCACCGCCTCGATCCCCCGGGCTTCCGAGATGAGTCGATCGGCCCCGCCGGGCAAATCATGGACCCGCTTCAGCTCGCCGGCGGCCACGGTCTCGGGATCGAATACCACCACATCGGCGGCAAGCCCGGTGGCGAGACGGCCCCGGTCGGTGATGCCGCATACCTCTGCAGAGCGCGCGGTCAGGTGCCAGATCGCGTGTTCCAGATCCAGTGAACCGCGCTCGCGCACCCAGTGACCGAGCAGGTAGGTCGCAAAGCAGGCATCGCACAACTGGCTCGCATGGGCGCCACCGTCCGACAGGCCTACCACCACATTGGGATCCTTGAGCAGCACCTCGACCTCGTCCTCGTCGTGGTTGGCGATCGGCATGCGGATGCGCATGGCGAGGTCGTTTTCCAGCGCGAGGTCGAGCAACAGGTCGATGGGGTGGAGGCCGCGTTCGGCCGCCACTTCGAACAGCGGCCGCTCCTCGAGCGCGGGATCGGTGGGACAGAAGGAGATCAGGGTCTTGGGCCAGCCGCCCATCACCAGCGAGGCTTTGCCATCCATGGTGGACTTGAAGGCATCGCGAAATTCGCGACTGCGGTAAATGGCCTTCTTGCCCTCGGTATCGGCCGCCGACACGGGCTTGAACACCGGCATGCTCTCGAAGATGAAGGGCGCCTTCATCGTCATCTCGAAGTTGAGTGCGCGCGGGCTGACCTGGGGGAATACCTTGGCCCCGGCTGCGGTCATCTCGGCCGACTTCCTGAGTTGTGCCCGGTGATCTCCGCCACCCAGCGAGACTCCTTGCAGCAGTGCGGTCCAAGTCACGTTGCGGCCGGTTACCTGGGAAATTTCCGCGAACTGGTCGTGGAGCACATCGCCGCCGATGGTGGACTGCACGATGCCGGTGTTTTCCTCGCCCAGCACCTTGCAGATTTCGAGAATTTCACTGCGATAATCGGCCAGCCGACTGGGCACCGGCTTGCCGCCCGCGCCGATGTGGGTGGGCGCCTTGGACGACGCGAAGCCCATGGCTCCGGCGCGCAGCGCCTCGCGCACGATCTCGCGCATCTGCGCTACCTCGGCTGCGGTCGCCTGACGCTCGGTGGCATCGGCGCCCATGACGTACAGGCGCAGAGGGGTATGACCGATCAGCACACCGACATTGATGCCGCTGCCGTTGCGCTCGATTGCATCCAGATATTCCGGGAAGGTCTCGAACGGCCAGTTTTCTCCCAGCCCCGCCTTGAGCGCAGTGGCATCCATACCCTCGACGTTCTCCAGGGTGCGGATGATGGTGTCGCGGTCCGAAGGCCGCACCGGGGCGACGCCGAAGCCGCAGTTACCGAGCACCACCGTGGTCACCCCGTGCCAGGGCGAAATGGTCATCATCCGATCCCAGACGATCTGGGCGTCGTAATGGGTGTGGCAGTCGATGAACCCGGGGCAGACCACCTTGCCACTGGCGTCGATCACCTGACGCGCGTCGCCGGGCGCGTCGCCCAGCGCCACGATCCTGCCGTCCTTGATCCCGACATCGCCCCGGTAGCGGGGCTTGCGGGTTCCGTCGACGATGGTTCCACCCGTAATTTTTATGTCGAATTGCATGGCACAGCCCTCTGCTGAAAATCCACGCCAATAGCGAACCGGGGGCCTGAGCCCCCGGTCGCCACTCGGTCATGCCGGAATCTTGTCGACCGGCAGGTTGTAGCACTCGATGATGTTATCGCGCATGATCCAGCGCATCTGCTCGTTGGTCAGACCGCCGGTGTGCTTCTGCAGCATCTCCTGCGACCAGGGCCAGGTGGCATCGCTGTGCGGGAAATCATTCGCCCACACCAGCCGCTTGGGGTTCATCAGGTTGGCGACCTTGAATGCCACCCAGTCGTCCTGGAAGGTCAGCCAGACATTGCTCGCGATGTACTCGCTCGGCATCTTGGACAGATTCTTGCCGCCGCCCAGCCAGATGCCATGGCGCCCGTAGGCGTGATCCATGCGGTAGGAATAATGCGGCAGCCAGCCGGCATCGGCCTCGGCGGCGATGAACTTGAGCTTGGGATGGCGCTCGAACACACCGCTCAGTACGAACACGCCCATGACATCCTGCACGCTGCGGATGATGCTCATGAAGCCGTTGACTTTGTTGCCGCGGACCCGCGCGATGTCGCCCACGCCGCCGCCGCGCGAGGTGAGGATGTGGAACGACAGCGGCATGTCCAGATCCACTGCGCATTCCCAGAGCGCGTTGTACATGGGGTCGTCGTAGTCGGCTTCCTTGGGATCGCCGGGCATCATCATGCCCACGAAGCCCTTCTTCTTGCTGTCCTGGAAGTCCTTGATCATCTGATCGACGGATTCGCCGGAGGTCTGCCCCAGACCGAACAGGCGGCCTTCGGGGGCGTCCGCCATGTAATGCGCCAGCCACTCGTTGTAGGCGTGCATGCAGGCGGTCTTGTAGGCGAAGTCCGGGTGATTGCACAGCGCCATGCCCACGGAGGGATAGATGATCTCGGCGACCACGCCGTCGCGGTCCTGATCGGCAACCCGATACTTGGCGTCATAGCCGCTGCGATGCAGCTGCTCGAAGGTGCAACCCTTGGTGCGCTGGCCCAGTTCTTCCGGGCTCAGACCCGCGGCAGCGACCAGGCCCAAGGGAATGGCGCTGTCCATGCCCGGGATCACGTAGGTGTCGTTGCCGGCCGCATCGCGCTTAATGGTCGGCGCGCGGTCGCGGTATTTGGGATCGATGTAGTCGGCGTAACAGTTGGCCGGCTCGACGATGTGCGAGTCGGCAGAAATCAGGCCAAAACCCAGGCTGCTCATGATGGAAGCTCCCATTGCGTGAGGAAATACTCAGGCGAACGGCGCTGGCGCCTCCGCCCTTGGATCGAACCCTGCTCTACCCGGCGGCAACCTGGGTTACCGCGCGTTAGCATCGAACGGAATCTAAGCAAACGATCGGCACAATTCAACCGACACCCCGGCCTGTCGGCGACCGCAACCGCAACCAAAACCCCGCGGGCGCGGGGCCGCGGGTCGGACGTGGACGGGAATCAGGCCTTGATCTTGTCGGTGAAATGCGGCCAGACATGCTTGGTCATCAGCTCCAGGTGGCGCATCATCGGCTTCTGCGGCAGCAGCTCGTTGTAGCTCATCATCCAGAAGTAGTCGACGGGAAGCTCCTTGAACAACGCTTCCAGCTTGCGCTTGACGGTATCCGGGCTGCCGTAGATCACCAGGCCGCGCTCCACCAGCGAGTCGAAATCGTTCTTGACGGTCATCGGATCCTCGCCGGGCAGGGCGATCGCCGCGTTGAAGCCGAACGGCTGGAAGAACTTGCACCACAGGAAGGTGCCCGCGTCGAGCGCCAGCGCCTTGGCTTCGGCATCGGTGTCGGCGCAGACGATCTCCCGGGTGATGCCCATGCGGGCGCCGAGCCGCTGGGACTTGCCCGTGGTTTTCTCCAGCTCCTCCTGGGCGGCGCGGAACTGGCTCTTCGCTGCCTCCATGTCGCCGGCGATGATGGAGATCGGCGACACATTGTGGCGCATCGCCCAGCGGATGGTGCGCTCGGAAAAGCTGAACGGCTGGAACAGATCCGGGATGCGCTTGTTGTAGGTCTTGGGCGCGATGCCGATTTCGCGAATGATGCCGTTGTCGTCGATGCCCTGACCGAACTCCTTGCTCACCTCCACCGCCGGCCAGTAGATGTCGGCGGGCGGAATCTGCCAATGCTTGCCCTGGTGCGAGAAGGTGTCATTGCGCCAGGCCTTCATGATGATCTCGAAGTGCTCCTCGTAAAGCTCGCGCTTGGTCTCTTCGTACAGCTCGGCGTGGCTCCCGTCGTTGCGGCGCAGCGCCTCGAAACGCTGACCGATCACATTCACCCAGCGCGACTGGTAGCCGCGCGCGAAGCCCGCAAAGGCTCGGCCCTGGGTCATCTGGTCGAGAATCGCGATGTCCTCCGCGACCCGGATCGGGTGTTGGGACGGCAACACGTTGCCGAGCTGACCGACGCGCAGGCGTTTGGTTTGCAGACCCAGGTAGAGGTCAAGCATGATCGGATTGGTGGAGACTTCCTCGCCTTC
>JADLCO010000149.1 GCA_020847115.1 Pseudomonadales bacterium
AAGGCCGGCGCCTACGCGTGAGCCGGCTGGCGGTCGTCGCCGCCGGCGGGACAGGCGGACACCTCTTCCCGGCCCAGGCCCTGGCCGAGGCGCTGATCGCGCGCGGTTGGCGGGTGGTGCTGGCCTCTGACGAGCGGGTGGAGCAGTTCGCCGTCCACTTCCCGGCCGAGGAGAAGATCGGGCTCTCGGCGCGCACGTTCAAGCGCGGGAATCTCTTCTCGATGCTGGCCGCCGCCTGGACCATCTGGCAGGGCGTCGGCCAGGCGCGGCGGGCGTTCAAGCGGCTGAACCCCGACGTGGTGATCGGCTTCGGCGGCTATCCCTCGGCGCCGGCGTTGGTCGCGGCGGTCCTGCAGCGGCGACCGACCATCGTGCATGAGCAGAATGCGGTGATGGGCCGAGCCAACCGCCTGCTGGCGCCGCATGTGCGGGCGATCGCCCACGCCTTCCCGACGCTGAAGAAGGCGCCACGCGGCATCGGCGCGAAGGCCCGCGTCGTCGGCAATCCGGTGCGGCCGGAAATCCGCGCCCTCTTCGACCAGCCCTACGAGCCGCCGACGGACGAATTGCGCATCCTGATCACCGGGGGCAGCCAGGGCGCGCGGTTGCTCTCGGAGCTTTCGCCCAAGGCCATCGAGCGGCTGCCGGAACGTCTGCGCCTGCGCCTCTCGGTGCAGCAGCAGACCCGCAAGGAGTCGATGGATTTCGCACGCCGCGTCTATGCCGACGCGCTGGTGAAGGCCGAGGTGGCGCCGTTCTTCCGCGACATGGCCAGCCGCCTGGGCGCCGCGCACCTGGTGATCGGGCGGGCGGGCTCGTCCAGTTGCTGCGAGTTCGCGGTCGCCGGCAAGCCCGCCATCCTGGTGCCGCTGGCCATCGCGCTGGACGACGACCAGGGCCAGAACGCCAAGCTTTTGGAAGACGCCGGGGCGGCGGCCATCGCCCGCGAGAGCGAACTCACCGTCGACAGCCTGGCCGGCGCGCTCAAGGCACTGCTCGACGATCCGGAGCGGCTGGCGAAGATGAGCGCGGCGGCCAAGTCCGTGGCCGTGCCGGACGCGGCTGAGCGGCTCGCGGACTATGTGGAGGAAGTAGCGGGGCGCTGATCCGTGCACCGCAGGACGCACCCAAATTTCCGATCATTCCCGCGAAAGCGGGAACCCAGGCCTTTTATCGAGAGGCGCTGGCGCGGGCTGGACAGAACTGGGTCCCCGCTTTCGCGGGGATGAGCGGAGGGGCTAGGGCAGATCCTCCGAGAGGATCGCCATCTCGAACATGAAGGAGCCCGGCTCGTCCTCGTCCTCGAAGACCACGCCGATGAACTCCTCGCCGACGAACACCTCGCAGCTGTCCTTCTGCTTGGGCCGCGGAACGAGGGTGATGCGCGCATTGGCGAAGGTGCCCCGAAGATGGCCTTCGACCTTGCGGATAGCTCTCTCGTCCACGCCAAACTCCTGATTGCCGGTGAGGCGCGGACCCTAGCGGCCAAGGCCGCCGGCGCAAACCCTCAGATCACGTAGTCGTAGACCACATCGGCCAGGGTGTGGTCCATGCTGCGGGCCGGCTCGTCGCAGGTCGGGCAGTTGACCAGCCGCGCCGGCACGCCCGCCGCTGTGCAACCCTTCGGCACGTCCTTCAGCACCACAGAGCCGGAGGCCACCTTGGCATAGTCGCCGACTTGGATGTTGCCCAGCACCTTGGCGCCCGCGCCCAGCAGCACGCCCTTGCCGATCTTCGGGTGCCGATCGCCACGCTCGGCGCCCGTGCCGCCCCGGGTGACGCCGTGCAGCATCGAGACATCGTCGGCCACCGTCGCGGTCTCGCCGATGACGATGCCGGTGCCGTGGTCGACGAACACCCCGCCGCCGATCTTCGCCGCTGGGTGGATGTCGAGCTGGAATATCTCGGAGACTCGGCTTTGCAGGTAGAAAGCGATGGTCTCGCGGCCTTCGGTCCACAGCCAGTGGGCCACCCGGTGCGCCTGCAGCGCCTGGAAGCCCTTGAAGAACAGGAACGGCTGCACATAGCCCTTGCAGGCCGGATCGCGCTCGAACACCGCCTTCAGATCGGCCTCGACCTTGCCGATGATCGCCGGGTCGGAGCGCAGCGCCTGGTCGGCGATCTCGCGCAGGCTCATAGCGCGAAGCTCCTGGTCGCCGAGCTTGCGCGCGATCTGGTAGGAAAGGGAGGCGGCCAGGTCATCGTGGGCGATGACCACGGCGTTGAGCAGCGAGGCCAGGCCCGGTTCGGCCTTGGCGGCGCTTTCGGCCTCGTTGCGCAGCGCGGCCCAGACGGGCGGCGGCGCATCGGGGGTGACGACTTCCAGCGGTCGTTGGCTCATCGGCTTTCCTCCGCCCCGCCCCTTATCATAGAAGGGCCGGGGCTCCCATCGGGGCATATGGGGCGGGCGTGCGAATGGCCCAACCCGGCGATGTCACTTGCGAACTATTCTCAACTATCCTTGCGCCGAAGGCGCCGTCGCCCAATAACGGAACGATGTTAGCCGCCAATGAAGAAGCCCCCGTCTCGGCCCTGCCGCCCAAGCCGGTGCTCGGCGAGGCCCTGCCGCTCGTCCCCGCGCCGGAGGTGCTGAACTTCCTGGCCCGCCGGCGCTCGGTCTCCGCCCCCATGCTGACCGCGCCGGCGCCCAGCCAGGCCGAACTCGCCGACCTTCTGACCCTCGCCGCCCGCGTGCCCGACCACGGCAAGCTCGCCCCCTGGCGGTTCATCGTGATCCAGGGCGAGGCCAAGGACGTCCTGGCCGCGAAGCTGGGGGCCCTGGCCGGATCGCGCGGCGACGCCAAGCAGGTGGCCAAGCTCGGCAAGCTGCGCACCCCGCCGCTGTGTGTCGCGGTGGTCTCGCGGCCGCAACCTGCGGAGATCCCCGAGTGGGAGCAGGTCCTCTCGGCCGGCGCGGTCTGCACCACCCTGACCTACGCCGCCCTCGCCGCCGGCTGGGGCGCCAACTGGATCACCGACTGGTACGCCTACGACGACGAGGCCAAGGCGCTCTTCGGCATCGCGCCGGACGAGAAGGTGGCGGGTTTCATCATGCTCGGGACGGCTTCGGAACCGCCGCTGGAACGTGAACGCGGCGCACCGCCTTCGGTGACTGTGCTGGGCGCGTAGCTGTTGCTACAGGAGGCCCATCCAAGGGCTATTTGCGGTCAGAGAGAAGTCACAGGCTGTTCTCCGCCACGTGAGGCCGCGCGCAGACTACCTCAGGGGTTATTCATGCGATTTGACGACGTCATCCTCGGTCGCCGGAGCATCCGCGGCTACAAGCCCGATCCCGTTCCCCGGGCGCTGATCGAGGAGATCATCGGCCTGGCGATGCGCGCGCCCTCGTCGATGAACACCCAGCCCTGGAACTTCTACATCATCACCGGCGAGCCGCTGGACCGCATCCGGGCGGGCAACACCGAGCGCAACCTGGCCGGGGTGCCGCAGTCGCGCGAGTTCCGGACCGGACAGCCCTTCGCGGGCCAACACCGCGACCGGCAGGTCGGCGTGGCCAAGCAATTGTTCGGCGCGATGGGGATCGCGCGGGAAGACAAGGAAGCGCGCCAGGACTGGGTGCTGCGCGGCTTTCGCCAGTTCGACGCACCGGTCTGTGTGATCGTGACCTACGACCGGGTGCTCGACGGCAGCGACGACACGCCCTTCGATTGCGGTGCGGTGACGACGGCCCTGGTCAACGCCGCATGGTCGCGGGGGCTGGGCGCGGTGATCAACAGCCAGGGCATCATGCAGTCGCCGGTGGTGCGCGAGCATGCCGGGAT
Source organism: Pseudomonadales bacterium (assembly GCA_020847115.1). GTDB lineage: Bacteria > Pseudomonadota > Gammaproteobacteria > Pseudomonadales > Porticoccaceae > JAGPUQ01. The sequence goes on from JADLCO010000149.1 coordinate 3,783, forward strand.
CGCCGACGACCAGGTGATCATGAAAAGCATCGCGCTCGGCTGGCCAGACGACAGCTTCCCGGCCAATGCGGTGGTGTCCGAACGCAAGGCCGTGGCCGAAGCGACCGTGTTCGTCGGGTTCGACTAGGCGCGAGCCGTCAGCCCCGCCCGCGATAGGGCGCCACGCCCTGGTCGGGCAGCCACAGCCCCTCGGGCGGCGCGCCGGTCTGCCAGAAGACGTCGATGGGGATGCCGCCGCGCGGATACCAGTAGCCGCCGATACGCAGCCACTTCGGCTCGGCGACCTCGACGATCTTGCGGCCGATCGCAACGGTGCAGTCCTCGTGGAAGGCGCCGTGGTTCCTGAAGGCGCCGAGGTAGAGCTTCAGCGACTTGGACTCGATCAGCCAGTCGCCGGGCGCATAGTCGATCACCAGCTGGGCGAAGTCCGGCTGGGCGGTCACCGGGCAGAGCGAGGTGAACTCCGGCGCCGTGAAGCGGGCGAGGTAGAGCTGGCCCTTCTGCGGGTTGGGCACGCGCTCCAGCACCGCCTCGTCGGGGCTGGCGAAGCCGCGGGCCTCGCGGCCGAGCTGGGTGAGGTGGGTCTCTTCCATCCGCGCGCTCTAGCGCCGCCGCTCGCCGCCAGCAACCGCGCGGGCTTGGCCGCGAGGCGCGGGCGTGGTGTATCGCGGCCAAACAGCGGGAGGATCGCGGGATGAGCGGCAAGGATTTCCAAGACTATATCGTGGTCGTCACCGGCGGCTCGTCAGGGCTGGGCCAGGCCATCGCGGTCGACGTGGCGCGCCGCGGCGCCAAGGCGGTGATCATCAACTACGCCTCCTCGAAGGACGCCGCCGAGGAGACCGCCGGCATGATCCGCGCCGAGGGCGCCGAGGCGATCACCGTGCAGGGCGACGTGGCCGACGACGAAGCCTGCAAGCGCATCGCCGAGGCGGCGCGACCCTACGGCCGCATCGACGCCCTCTTCAACAACGCCGGCACCACCAAGTTCGCCGGCCACGCCGACCTGGACGCGGTGTCGTCCGACGACTTCCTGCGCCTCTATGCCGTGAACGTGGTCGGCGCCTTCCAGATGCTGCGGGCGGCGCGCGACCTCCTGGAGGCTGCGCCCCGGCCGGGCGCGGTGGTCAACACCGCCTCGATCGCCGGGGTCACCGGCATCGGCTCCTCGGTGCCCTACGCCGCCTCGAAGGGCGCGCTCAACACCATGACCCTGTCGCTGGCCCGGGCGCTGGCGCCGAAGATCCGCGTCAACGCCATCTGCCCCGGCTTCATCGACACGCCCTGGTTCGGCAAGGGCATGCCCGAGGAGCGCGTGCAGCGGATGCGCGAGAACGTGGCCGGCTCGACGCCGCTGCACGTGGCCTCCAACGCCGACGACATCGCCGGCGCGGCGGTGTTCCTCGCCTCGCCCGCCTCGCGGCACATCACCGGCGAGACCCTGCTGGTCGACGCCGGCACGCACCTGGGCATGGCCTCGCTCTCGATGCGCTGAGGCCGATCGCCCGCTGCGGGCGCCCAGGGGCTGGGCGAAACCGGCGCGCGGCGCCTAAAAAATCCACAGCCGGGGCGAACGGCCTTGTTCGCAGGGACCTGCGATTGCCCGGCCGGCGGACCGCCCTGATCCTGCCGCCTGGATCAGGGTTCCAAGCGCCTGGCCGACAAAAAGGGGATAAATCAGAATGCGAGTCTGGAAACTGTCACTGGCCGCGACCGCGGCCTCGCTGGCGCTCGGTGGGACAGCGCTGGCGCAGGAGGATGTGACGCCGGCGTTCTCGTTCAACGTGGGCGCGACCACCGACTACGTGTTCCGCGGCGCCAGCCAGACCGACGAGGATCCGCAGATCTACGCCGGCGCCGACGTCACCGCCGGGCAGTTCTACGCCGGCGTCTGGGCTTCCAACGTCGATTTCCTGGATTCCACCGATGCCGAGGTCGACGTCTATGCGGGGGTCAAGCCGACGCTGGGCCCGGTCAGCGCCGACCTGGGGGTGATCTACTACGGCTATGTCGACGCGCCCTCGGGGTCGGACTACGCCTACTGGGAGTTCAAGGCCGCCGGCTCGGTGCCCGTGGGCCCGGCCACCGTGGGCCTGGCCGCCTACTATTCGCCGGACTTCTTCGGCGCGGTGGACGAGGCGCTCTACTACGAGGTCAACGCCGCCGTGCCGATCGGCGCATCGCC